>JANLVQ010000069.1:0-13478 GCA_031364085.1 Chitinophagaceae bacterium | reverse complement strand
AAAAGAATTAAACTCTGATAATGGTTATATTTTTTCAAATTGCATACCACAAATGGGGCAATTATCCATCACTTTTGATTTGATCTGTGGATGCATTGGACAAGAATATCCAATTGCTTTTTCATTTACCGAATTAATGTTTGAATGATTTAAATGTTGATCAATTTTAATCAATTTCATTCCACATTTTGGGCATTTGCCAGGCTTATCAGAAAATACAGAATCTTCAGGCATTGGGCAGGTGTATGTAAAACTAGAAACCAGTTCTTGTTTATTATTATTACATGCAGTTAAAATCAGCACAATAAAAATTGTAAAGAACAAGGGTTTGATAATTGTTTTTTTCATTGTAATTGAATTATTTTATTTCAATAATTTTAATCAATTCAGCTTGCATTTGTAAAGCTTTTTGCAACTCATCTAAATAATTTAATTGACTCATGTTTAAAGCTTCCCAAGCATCAAACAATTCAAATAACTCTTGTGTATTTTGTTCGTAAGCCAATTGTAAGGTTTGAAAGTTTTTTCTTAATGCAGGAATAATTTTAAGCTCAAATAATGTCATCTGTTTCTTTTTTACTTCAAGTTCTGTATAACTGCTATTTGCCATGCCTGATGCTTCATTTAAAATCATCTGTTGCTGATTTTTTAATGCTTCATTTTGCCATAATAAACTTTCAGCTTTAGCTTTATTCATTTTCGATGACCAGCTAGTTAATGGTAGTTTAACCATACCCATTAAAGAAAATTGTAAAGGCTGGCCTGCCCAACCAGTCATGTGATCGTATTTAATTCCAAACTCTGGTTTTAATTTTGCAAGTTCAGCTTCTCTTTCTAATTTATTTACATCTATATTTTTATTGAGCACTTTTATATCGCTTCTTTCATTCATTAAAGCAGTAACATTGAACATATTTTTATCAAAATCAATCCAAACAAAATTGGTATCAATGATAAAAATTTCATCTGCATTTCTATTCATTACAATGTTAATGGCAATTCGCTTTTGTGTAATATCATTTTGTAACATGAGTTGCATGTTTTCAACATTTGCTAATGCTGCCTGTGCTTTATAGTAAGCACTTATTTTTCCTAATCCATTTTTATATCTTATTTCTGCACTTTGCATCATAAATTTTAACAGCTTGTTATTTTCATCTAATACCTTTAATTTTTTAGCTAGCACAATCAAATCATAATAATTTTTTCTTGCAACAAAAAGCAGTTCATTTATTGCTACATCTTTTTTTTGTTTTTCAATAGATGATTGTGCATTCATATAAGCAAACTCAGCATGTTGCTTTTTTTTATTTGGAATCATTTGTTGTGCAGAAATCATAAAAGTTCCCATACCAGGATTGCCTTCCATCGATTTCCATTTGTTAACATTATAGGGTGTCATAAAAAATCCTGCACCCAATTCAAGAGGCATCCAACTATATGCAGCTTTGGCTGCTTCATTCATTGAACGTGCAGCAGCATCCAACATTTTTAATGTGGGATGATTTTTTTCGATGGCTAATTGAATGTCTTTAATCGTTAAAGTTGTTTGAGCTTTAGTAATGAAAGACATAAACATTATCACTATTAATATTTTAAAACTTTTCATATTTTTTACTTTCAATATTTTTAATGTTTTGTTTCTAGAACTTCAATTTTTCCATATTTTCTTAGTTCGTATTCTTTTGCCATTAAGAAAATTAAAGGTGTTACAAGAAGTATATGAGTTGCAGAAGTTAAAACTCCACCAACCATAGGTAATACAATTGGTTTCATTACATCGCTTCCAACACCATGACTCCAAAGAATAGGAATTAAAGCAAAGAGTGAAACGCAAACTGTCATTAGCTTTGGTCGAAGTCTTTTTGCTGCACCATATATTACATATTCTCTTAAATCATCTGTACTGATAGTCTCTTTTGAATTTCCATTTTTCTCCACCAATTGTTGCATGGCATCGTTTAAATAAATTACCATTACAATTCCTGTTTGAACAGCTAAACCAAATAAAGCAATGAAACCAACAGCAACAGCAACAGATAAATTTACTCCCCAGAAATAAATAATAAATGCTCCACCAATTAAAGCAAATGGAATAGAAATTAAACTTAAAAAAGCTTCTCGTGCAGAATGAAAAGCAAAATACATACAGATAAAAATGATGATGAGTACAATAGGTAAAATCATTTTCAAAGTTTTTTCACTTCTAATTAAATTTTCATATTGACCACTCCATTCCATATAATAACCTTTTGGTAATTTGGTTATCATTTTATTTAATTTTTCTCTTGCTTCATTCACTGTGCCAGACAAATCTCTTTCTCTAACATTAAACAAAACGGTTCCTCGCAGCATTGCATTTTCTGAATTAATCATAGGCGGACCTTCAGAAATATTTACATCTGCAACTGCTTCAAGTGGTATAGGACCAAACTGCATTGTTTGTACTTGCAATCTTTTTAATGCATCTAAATTGTTTCTGAAATCCTGACCAAATCTGGCGTTTACAGAAAATCGTTGTCGCCCTTCAACAGTTGTTGTTAATTGCATACCACCCAAAGCAATTTCTACAACACTATTCACATCATCAACAGTTAAGTTATATCTACTTATTTCATTTCTTTTTACAGTTATATCAATATATTTTCCACCTGTAATAGGTTCAACATATAAATCTTTCACCCCTTCAATTCCTTCTAATTCTTTTTTTATTTTTTCAGAGAAGGCATAAATGGTATCTAAATTTTGGCCATACACTTTTAAACCGACATCTGTTCTTATACCTGTTGAAAGCATATTAATTCTATTGATGATGGGTTGTGTCCAACCATTTGTAACGCCTGGTATTTGCAGCTTTGCATTCAACTCATTAATGATATCATTTTTATTTATATTTTTCCTCCACTCGTTTTGAGGTTTTAAAAGAATAATAGTTTCTATCATACTAATAGGAGAGTTGTCAGTTGCAGTATTTGCTCTTCCGGCTTTTCCCAAAACATTTTTAACTTCAGGAATTGATTTAATTAATTTATCCTGAACTTGTAAAATTCTTTTTGCTTCACTGTTCGATACATCAGGTAAGGTTACTGGCATAAATAAAATTGAGCCTTCATCTAATGCTGGCATAAATTCTTTGCCTAAACTTAGTACCAATGGAATACTGATTGCTAAAGCAATAAGGTTTACTGCAATAGTTGTTTTTCTCCATTTAATACAAAGTCGTATTAATGGCTCATACATTCTTTCTAAAAATCTGTTAATAGGATTTTTATTTTCAGGACTGAAACGCCCTTTCATAAAAAATGATATTAAAACAGGAGCTAAGGTGATGACTAAAATGGCATCAACAATCATGATGAATGTTTTAGTATATGCTAATGGGTGAAACAATTTACCCTCTTGTCCTGTTAATAAAAAAACTGGTAAAAATGAAGCAATGATAATGATGGTAGAAAAGAAAACACCTCTAGACACTTGTTTGCAAGCTTTTTCAATTAGACTCATTCTTACAGCCTCGGGTATTGTAGTATAATTTTCTTTGCTTATTTTATTAAATAAATTTTTCATGGCTTACAATTTTTGAGGTTGATTATTTTGGTAATCAGATAAATGCCTATAAGCATTTTCACTCATGATAATGCCATTATCTACAATAACTCCAATGGCCAAAGCAATACCTGTTAACGACATGATGTTAGACGAAATTCCAAAATAATTAAGCAGAATAAAACTTAAAGCAATGGTAATAGGAATTTGAATAATAATACTGAGTGCACTTCGCCAATGAAATAAAAAGATGATTACAATTATTGCAACAATGATCATCTCTTCTATCAATTTAGATTTAATATTCTCAATTGCTGATTCAATTAAATTACTTCTGTCGTATGCTGTTTTAAATGTTACACCAATTGGCAAACCCTTTTGTACTTCATTCATTTTTTCTTTAACTGCAGTAATTACTTTATCTGCATTTTCTCCATAACGCATTACAACAATTCCACCAACCACTTCGCCAGAGCCATTTTCATCAAAAATACCTAAACGCAAATCGCCTCCCATTTGCACTGAACCAATATCTTTAACTCTTACTGGTATTCCATTGAAATTGGCTACTGCAATACTTTCTATATCATCAATATTTTTTATATAACCTAAGCCACGAATAATGTAAGCCATATCACTCATTTCAAACTTCCTTCCTCCAACATCATTATTACTAGCTTTAACTTTATTCATTACATCCATTAATGAAACATTATAGTATTGTAATTTTATGGGGTCAATAACTAACTGATATTGTTTTTCGAATCCACCAAAAGATGCTACTTCTGCAACACCAGGAACAGTTTGCAAAGCCAGTTTTACATACCAATCTTGCAAAGCTCTTTGTTCTCCTAAGTCAATATTTTTTGCATCAAGTGTATACCAAAAAACATGACCAACACCAGTACCATCAGGCCCTAAGGCAGGTGTAACACCTTTTGGTAATAAACGTTGAGCATAATTTAATCTTTCCAAAACCCTTGTTCTTGCCCAATACACATCTACGTTGTCTTCAAAAATTACATAAACAAAACTCATCCCAAACATGGATGTGCCTCGAATGTTTTTAACTTTTGGAATACCTTGTAAATTACTTACTAATGGATAAGTTATTTGGTCTTCCATTATCTGTGGTCCACGACCCATCCATTCTGTAAAAACAATCACTTGATTTTCGCTGAGGTCTGGAATAGCATCAATAGGATTTTTCTGAATATTAAAAAGCCCCAATACAAATAATGCTATTGCTATTAATAAAACAATAAATCTGTTTTTTAGCGACCAAGAAATAATTTTAGGAATCATTTTTATAAATTTTAATGATGATGACCATCATCTGTTTTTTTAGATTCTTTTAAATTCATACCACATTCAGGGCATTTGCCTGGTTTGCTATAAGTTTTATCAGCTTCACATTTCATAGGGCAAGCATAAGTAGCAGTAGCTGCTTCTTTCATTTTTAAATTCATACCACATTCAGGGCATTTGCCTGGTTTGCTATAAGTTTTATCAGCTTCACATTTCATAGGGCAGGCATAAGTGGCAGTAGCTGCTTCTTTCATTTTTAAATTCATACCACACTCAGGACATTTACCTGGTTTGCTATAAGTTTTATCAGCTTCACATTTCATTGGGCAAGCATAAGTAGCTGTTGCTGCTTCTTTCATTTTTAAATTCATACCACACTCAGGACATTTGCCTGGTTTGCTGTAGGTTTTATTGCCTTCACATTTCATAGGACAAGCATAAGTAGCAGTAGCTGCTTCTTTCATTTTTAAATTCATACCACATTCAGGACATTTACCTAGTTTGCTATAAGTTTTATCAGCTTCACATTTCATGGGGCAGGCATAAGTGGCTTTTGATGAGTTTTCTTTTGATGATTTAACATACTTTACAGAATTTTTTTGAGCCATGACTTGAATTGATAGGATAGAGATTGCTGCTATCATCAGCATCTTAATTGAATACATTATATTGATTTTATTTTTAATTAAATTGGGTTGACAAAGTGAAATGCCAAAAGCTAGATATCACAAGATGTATACTTAAATATAAGAAAAATTATCTATATTAAATAAGTACAGTTTAGTATATAAATTGCAACAGATTTTATAAGGAGGGGAGAATGAGTTGGAAGTAAAGTGTTTGTTGTTAATTGAAAATCAACATGTGCTATTTCAATAAATGAAGGAGGTAATGCAACTATAAAAAATTCGGTTATGTTAAAACCAGCCTCTGTAATTTTTTGAGCAGAATTGTCTTTAATAAATTTTATTTCATCCTTACAGCAACCATTATCTTCTGTGGTTGATTTTTTCATGCCACATTTGTTGCATGTTTTCGATTTGTTTTTTATTAGGTTCCAATCAGCTTGTTTTCCCATGCAATAATGCAAATGAACTGTAGCCCCTGTTGTTGCAGTGATATACAAAAAAGCAATTATAGCTATGAAAATTTTTTTCATTAATATAAAATCAATAGAACAAATTTAAGATTTTTTGAAATAACTAAATTGTAAAATATGTTTTATAGGTAATTATTATGACGAAAGTCATTTTATATCTGAATTTCTAAGTTGATTTTTGCTGCATGCAACTCTGGAAAAATATTATCAAAAAACCATCTTAAGGTTTCTCCTCATTGTTACTTTTTCCATTTAATTATTTAAACATGTTGCATGAAAACTATCATTGAACCTTTTCGAATCAAATCTGTTGAACCCATTTATTTTACAACTAAAGAACAAAGAGCTGAAATATTAAAACAAGCAAATTATAATCTGTTTTTAATCGACTCGAAAAATGTTTTGATTGACCTACTTACAGATAGTGGTACAAGTGCCATGAGCAGTAATCAATGGGCAGGAATAATGAAAGGTGATGAATCATATGCTGGTAGCCCAAGTTTTTTTCATTTTAGAGATACTGTTCAGTATATTACTGGAATGCCAATTATTATTCCAACCCATCAGGGCAGGGCATCTGAAAGAATTTTATTTAGCATTTTAGGAAGTAAAGGAAAATATTTTGTAAGTAATACTTTGTTTGATACTACACGAGCCAATATAGAAGTTTCTGAAGCAGTAGGTGTTGATTTATTGTGTGATGAAGGGAAATTGCCTACCACCCCTGCACCATTTAAAGGAAATATGAATGTTGTATTACTTGAAAGATTCATTCAAGAAAAAGGAGCAGAAAATATTCCACTTTGCATTTTAACCATTACAAATAATTCTGGTGGTGGGCAACCTGTAAGTATGCAAAATATAAAAGAGGTTAAAAATATTTGTACAAAATATAATATTCCACTTTTTCTTGATGCATGCAGATTTGCTGAGAATGCATATTTCATTAAACAACGAGAAGCAGGTTTTGAAAATAAAACTATTAATGAAATTGTTTTAGAAATGTTTTCTTATGCCGATGGCTGCACCATGAGTGCTAAGAAAGATGCTTTTGCAAATATTGGCGGATTTCTTGCTTTACACGATGAAGCTTTAGCACTGAAATGTAGAAACTTGCTCATCATCACTGAAGGCTTTCCAACTTATGGAGGTCTTGCTGGCAGAGACTTAGAAGCTATTGCAATTGGTTTAAGAGAAGTTATGGAAGAAAGTTATTTGCAATATAGAATTCGAAGTATTGAGTATTTAACCGAAAAATTAATTGCTGCTAATGTACCAGTAATGAGGCCAGGAGGTGGACATGCAGTTTACCTTGATGCTAAAAATTTTCTTACTCACATTCCTGTAGAACAATACCCTGGTCAGGCTTTGGCTTGTGCATTATATCTCGAAGGTGGAATTAGATCGGTAGAGATTGGTTCCTTAATGTTTGGAAAATACGATGAAAATAATACACTCATACCAGCACAAATGGAATTAGTGAGATTAGCCTTTCCAAGAAGAGTATATACTCAAAGCCATGTAGATTATGTTGCTGAAGTAATTATAGAAGTTTTTAAAAATAAAACAGAAATAAGGGGGTTGAACATTATTGAAGAAACTCCATTTCTGAGGCATTTTACAGTAAAATTAAAAATCAATTAATAAAAAAATTTTTACAAATGAAACATCAAATAAAAAGAAGTTGGGCCGAACCTTATAAAATTAAAATGGTTGAGTTATTAAAAATGACTTCAATTAATCAACGAAAAAAAGCTTTAAAAGAAGCTGGGCATAATACCTTTCTTTTGAAATCGGAAGATGTGTATATTGATTTGTTAACAGATAGTGGCACATCTGCAATGAGTGATAAACAATGGGCTGGAATGATGTTAGGTGATGAAGCTTATGCAGGAAGCAGAAATTTTTATCATTTAGAAAAAGTTGTTCAAGAAGTATATGGATATAAATATTTAATTCCAACACATCAAGGAAGAGGAGCAGAAAATATTCTTTCACAAATACTAATAAAAAAAGGTGATATCATTCCCGGTAATATGTATTTTACTACAACACGTTTGCATCAAGAACTTGCAGGAGGAAAATTTGAAGATATCATTATTGATGAAGCACATGATCCGGAAAATGAATTTGAATTTAAGGGCAATGTTGATTTAAATAAGCTTGAAAAAATAATTAAAAAATATGGTGCAAAAAAAATTCCATATATCAGTATTGCAACAAGTGTTAATATGGCTGGTGGTCAACCCATCAGCATGAAAAATTTAAAAGAATTAAGAATATTAACTAAAAAGCATGGCATAAGAATTATTCATGATATGACAAGAGTTGCAGAAAATGCATACTTTATTCAACAGAAAGAAAAAGGTTATGGTAAAAAGTCAATCAAAGAAATTGTAATGGAAATTAATTCTTATACCGATGGAGCAACAATGAGTGCTAAGAAAGATGCATTAGTAAATATTGGAGGATTTCTTGCATTGAACGATTGGGATGTTTTTGAAGAAGCAAGAAATTTAGTAGTAGTTTACGAAGGCTTACATACATATGGTGGATTGGCTGGTAGAGATATGGAAGCTATGGCAATTGGTATTTGCGAAAGTGTTAGTGACGAACATATTAAAGCAAGAGTTGGTCAGGTAATTTATTTGGGTCATAAAATGATGGAATATAATATTCCAATTGTTCAACCAATTGGTGGTCACGGAATTTTTGTAGATGCTAAAAATTTTTTACCTCATGTTGCACAAGAACAATTTCCTGCACAATCTTTAGCAGCAGAAATTTATTTAGATTCTGGTGTTAGAACAATGGAAAGAGGAGTTGTTTCTGCTGGTAGAAAAGCCAATGGAGAAAACTATTATCCTAAATTAGAATTGGTAAGGTTTACCATTCCTCGTAGGGTATACACTCAAGCACACATGGATGTTATAGCTGAATCAACAGCTCGTGTTTATGAAAGCAGAAATAAAATAAGAGGATTTAAAATGGTTTATGAACCTAAGTACTTAAGATTTTTTCAGGCAAGATTTGAGAAACTATAAATGCTGCATTTATGCTGTGCAAAACTCAAATCTAAAATTTAAAGAATTAATTTCTATTTCTGCATGGTCTAATGCTTTTAGCATTTTTTTTCTGGTTTCTATTTTTAAACCTTTTAAATTTCTATAATAGTGTATTCCATTGCTTAAATTTTCTGCAAATGTTTTATAAGTCTTCTTTAACTTATCAAATTCTCCTTTTATAAAATCTGTATTTACTTTCTCTTTTAAAAAATTAATATATAAATACAACTCAGCTATAAACATGTGAACCCTATCTGCACTAATTGGAATTTCTTTTCTTCCATAAATATAATCAACCATGGATTGTAAAGAAACTATTGTAGAAAAATTTACAATATTGGGGCCTGGACAAATAGTTACAGCATGTAACTTATTAACAAATGGTTGAGCATAATTTATAGCTGCAGAATTACTTAAACCTACACATAAACATTCTTTATCTAATACTACTTTAAGTTGCGTGTCAAAATCAATTTTAGAAAGTTGTTGAGTTTTTAAATGTTCAATTTTTAATTTCTGATATTTTTTTGATGCACTACAAATAGGCTCTGTTGTAAATTCTGTATTAAATGCTAAATGTTTTTCCGTACAAGGGCTACCAGGATTTTTTTTACTTATTCTTTTTTGTTTTTCGAAATCCGAACTAGTTCCTTTTAGGTAATGAAATCTTACCCCTAGCGGTGAATTATAACTTAATTCAATATCTTTTTCAGTTGCATTGCAAAGAATTTTTAAGGTAGCTTCATCTACAGTTGTTGCTTCTGGTACTAATAAAAAAGGAGTTCCCCAACCTGTACTATCAATACAATAATATGATTGTAAAAAATCTGCTTCTTCATGTGTTCCAATACCACCTTGTGCTGTAATCAAAAGCGGTGGTACTGTTGAAATTGTTTTCTGATTTTTTTTCTCTATTTCAGTACTATAAATTTCAAATAAAATTTTAATTAATTCTGATTTTTTTTCTTTAAACTCTTCTAAAATTGGTCCCATTAAATAACCATCTGTTGCAAATGCATGGCCACCACAATTTAAACCAGATTCAATTCTAAACTCACTTACCCAAATTCCTTTTTTTGCTAAAAACTTTCCTTGAATTAATGCTGAACGATAATCGCTTACTGTAACAATTACTTTTTTTGAAAAGGTTCCAAAATCATCAGCGTCAAATTCTTTACACTTACTTAAATAAGTATATAATCTTGGGTTCATCCCAGCTGAAAAAATTACTGAAGCATTTTTTAAATTACTGTTTGTAAACCCGCGTAAAGCTGCAACTGCATCAGAGCCATCTTCAATTAATTCTTTTTTTTCATTATAATTGTCTCTATCCAATTTGGTCATGATATTTACATTAATACTACCTGCTTGAACTTGGCTTCTTAAATATTTTTCTATTTCAATTTTCTCATTTACTTCACTCATATTCATCATACTAATAAAAAGCTGTTTAAGTTTAGAATCTTCCGGTAGCATTTCAAAATATTTTACTATTTCTGACCCTTTCTCAAAATCAGCTATTTTAATTTTTTCTATTTGATTTTGAACAATGCTGTTTACTAAATTTAAATAGTCTGTAACTCGCTTTGCTATATAATCTTCTTCTTGATCTGATATTGGGTGATAAACTTTACCAGTTAATGGGTAATAATGTTTTCTCATCATTTCTATTAATCTGGATTCAACTATCGACATTACAGAAGAAATACCATATTGAGCAACCTTTATTGGAGAATCAATGGTAAATGCAATGCCCATTACTGGAATGTGAAATTTATGAATTTGTGTTGTGCTCATTAAGTATTTATATAACGCACAATACTAAGTTTTTAGAATAAAATAAAATATGATTAAAATCAGTAGAAAAACTAAACTAAGCTAAATGCTTAAAAAGCAATGCTAGTAGGGAAATTTAAGATGTTTTTATTTTAATGAAACTTTAGTTTTACAAAAGATTAGTTGATAAGAGGAACTATTGCATCTATATTAATATTAAATTCATCTAAGGGATTTAATACATTATTTTGAAGTACTGTGCCTAATTTTCTGAATTCAAATTTTTCATTAAATTTCGAATATGAGTTTCTTATCATTTTAAGAATTTCATTTCTATCAACTTTATCAAAAATATCAATTACGTAAGAGTCTTCAGCTACATATAAAAGTATAGTTTCTTCTTGATGCAAAAATTTGCAAGTAAATCTACAAGCAAAACCTTTTTTTGTTAAAGCAGTTTTCTTCATTATATCCAATGAAAGATTTGATGTAATTTTTTCTGGATGATTTATTTCATCAGATATTGGTAAATAAATCCATTCTTTAACTACAAGTTCTGTTTGTTCTATCATAAAAAAAGTTTGTGTGAAAATAGAAATTATATTGTGTTAAAGTTTAAGGACAATTCTATATTTGTTTTTGTTTTGAATTACATTTATTTTAAACTTTATGAAAACAAAATTGCTCATTATATTTTTATCTTTTTTATCTTTTTTAGCTTTAGCTCAAAAAGATCCCATTGAAAGAGTTTGGTTTAATCAAGCAAAGTCATCTAAAATACAAGTTTATAAAGCTGTTGATGGCAATTTCTATGGTAAAATTGTTTGGTTAGCTAAAACACATGATGAGCAGGGATTACCACGAGTTGATAAAAATAACTCAATTGAAAATTTAAAGCAACATCCTTTAAATGGATTAATCATATTAAAAGGGTTTAAGAAAAATTCTAATAATTTGGTCTATGAAGATGGAACCATATACGACCCCAACAATGGTAAAAAGTATTGTGGTAAAATTTCGCTTGGTGATAAAGTTTTAAAACTTCGTGGAAGTATCTGTGGATTCTCAATATTGGGCAGAAGTACTGAATGGACTTTAGCAGAATAAATACATTTATTATTAAATAGCATAACAATTTTCTTTTATTTTTGTTTTTATTTTTTTGACTCCATAGTTCAATGGATTAGAATATCAGATT
Source organism: Chitinophagaceae bacterium (assembly GCA_031364085.1). Lineage (GTDB taxonomy): Bacteria > Bacteroidota > Bacteroidia > Chitinophagales > Chitinophagaceae > CAIVPM01. The sequence goes on along the minus strand of JANLVQ010000069.1, from coordinate 1,486 downwards.
TCGGCTCTGATGATGAGGGTTCGAATCCTTCTGGAGTCACTTATACATAATGTATTTATATGATAATAAATCTTTTATGTAAATATTTTAATATTAGGGTAAACAATAGGTAAGCTTTTTAAGTTTTTCAATGTTAAATTCTTTTTATAAAGAACAAACTAGTAGCCCAACCCCCTTAATATTTTTCTCTTTTTTTTACTAAATCTTTAATCTGGTAGTATAAATAATATAGCATTTTTCAGCTTCATTATATGCTCATTTAGGAGATTTTAATGTAGTCAATATTGTAGAACCCTTTTCACCACAAATTTATATAGAAGCTATCAAACTTTGTGAAGATGCAGGAATGGAAGTTATTATTATAGATTCCATTACTCATGAATGGCAAGGCAAAGGTGGTTGTCTGGACCTCCATGAAAAAGAAACTGCTAAGATGAGAATACCAAACTCATTCACAGCATGGTCTAAAATCACACCTCTTCATCAGGAATTCATTAACACTATTCTTCAAAGTAAATGTCATATTATCTCCACCATAAGAAGTAAAACAGAATATGTACTTACAGAAAGAAATGGAAAACAAGTTCCACAGAAAGTTGGCATGTCTCCAATAACTAGAGATGGCTTTGAATTTGAGGTAACCATAGCTTTTGATTTGGACCAACATCATAAAGCTTTTGCTACTAAAGATAGAAGTGGATTATTCCAGGACAAAGAGCCCATCATCATCACAGAGGAAACAGGAAGAAAAATTATTGAGTGGTGTAACAATGCTCCTGAGGTAAATGTAGATGATGTGAGTAAGAGAATTGGTGATTGCAGAACTATAGATGAGCTACTAAATATTATAAACAGCATCCTGATTTTGCAGCTTCGCTTCAATCAGAATTTGAACAACAGAAAAGAAGAATACTCATCAACTCTGAAGTAAGTAAAACATTATCCACCCAAAAAACTAATCCCAATGGAACTACTACATATTAATCCAATAGAAATAGCATCTACAGAAATTGTAAAAAGCACTAGCAGCTTTAAAAGAAGCTCAAAAATCATAGTTTAATTTGTATTGTAAAATACAGGCTCAATTAATTAATAACTCTAAGGGTAAATATTAGTGTAAAAATTTTATGTTGTGCTTATTCAATTTAGAATTGCTAATTTCTATTCTTCTGAATTTGATTTTTATAATAGGATTCAGTTAATTACTATTTAATATGTACATTTCTTTTAAAAAATAGTTCTTCAGGGGTTTTTCTTAACCTTATTTTAAGTATTTTGCGAGCTGCATTATTCTTTTAATAAATAAAAATCACTTGAAAAAATTATTTACCCTAGCCTTCAGATTATTTTTTGGCTTTGCTTTCACAACCACAACATTTGCTCAAAACATTGTTGACTATACTATTCAACTTAAGTTCGGACAATTTATACCAGAGAATAATATTAATTCATTAACTAAAGAAAACATTGTTTTTTCTAATAGTTT
>JANLVQ010000065.1:0-20038 GCA_031364085.1 Chitinophagaceae bacterium | reverse complement strand
AAACTATTCCAGCAAAATTTTGACCAATTGAAACCTGATTTACTGATATGGTTGAATTAGTTACAGAATTAGAATCTGCATTATTCAATAAATGAACACCATATCCAAAATTTACAGCAGTAGAAGCATCAATATTTAAGCTATCAAAGTTTATAAAGTCTGCTCTTGTTAATTTAATAACAGCTCTTTCATTTGTATTAGTTGGTTGACCTGTAGGGAAAGCTAATGTTGTATTATTCCCTTTAAATACTACTTGTCTTGTTGAAGTTGTACCTAAAACTGTATCTATTTTTACCTGCTCATAATAAGGGCCACTTAATGGAACAACATTAAATACAACATTACCCGGAGCACCTTTAATTCCACAAAAACGCATAGCTCTAACTGCAGTATCATAAGTTTGGAAGTTACCTCCGGCAACCCCAAATGTATAACTTGAAGCAACTGCACTATTAATTGTATAATTACCCACAGGCATTGCAGGTATTGAATTTATTAATCTCCAGTTTGTAAAAAAGTCTGTACCAGTACATGAAATTTTACATCTGAAATAATATGATGTATCGTTTGTTGAAAATGTGGTATCTGGTAAAACCATTGGGCTGCCAAGTGTTTGAGGAGTACCGGCTAATGTTTTAACTCTTTGCCATTGGAATGTTTGAGATGAACCATAAGGTCCAACTACATCTACACCAAGTCTGATTTCTGTATTCTCACAAATTGTAGTATCTCCAACAACTTTTGATCCATAAACTCTTATAGTAGTTGTACCATTTAATGAAGCAGGCACACATGGTGGTGGAACAAATTCATAACAACCAATATCTGGTGTAACAGGATTTCTTGGATTATTTTTTATATCATAATTAAAGCCAATTGCAAAACCTTTATTATCCATTGCAGCATTGGTTGGAGAATAATTGCTTGTATCAGTAGCAGGTGATGGTTGAAAGAATACTGGCTGAATAGCAACACTTGTTGGGTCCTGTGCTGTTGCAGTTTGCCATGCTGCTAAAGTTGTTCTGTTAGTTGTAAAAAAACCAATATGATTTTGAGTTCCAGCACTAGAGCTCATATCATAGTTATTATTATCGGCAAAAACAGGTAAAGTAGTTATATAAATACAATGTTTTGTTCCTGTTCCACCTCTACTCACTGAAAGCAAGTTATTAATTAGTACAATACTTGCAGAAGCACCCGTTTGACTATAGCTTCTTGCAGTTGTTGTTGAAGTTGATAAATTATCATCTAAAGAAACCGTGTTGTGAACATATTGAACATTTGCTGTTGCATTATTTCCTAAACCAACTTGACTACCATTACTAACAAAATCATAAATTAAATTATTGTCAATTAAATAATCATTTCCTGATGATGCACTAGCAGCATCTAAATTAATACCAATACTTACACTTGTATTTGTAGTATTGGCTTTGAAAGGAGAGAAAATTCTATTTCTAAAAACATGTGCAGTATTACTTTGAGTATTAAAATAAATTCCATCAAATGCAACTAGCGTTGTACGTGTAGGTCTGCTAATTCTGTTTTGTTCAATAATAGTATTATAACTGGCTTTTACAAAAATTCCATATCGGTAAAAATCTAAAATATTATTATTTTCTATGATGTTGTTACCATTAGCACCACCTGCAAAAGTTGCAGTTAATGTTATACCGTAATAACCACCAATTATTTTATTACCTGAAATTTTATTTACATCACACAAAGCAGTTCCAACAGCTTCAGCACTATTATCTGCACCAGTAATGGCAATACCTGCAGTGCTTCCTGCAGTAATATTGGTTGTTGATGAATAAATGGTACAATTTTTAATTAAATTTGAATCAGCATCATTTAATAATTGAAAACCTATTCCATAAGTTCCAACTGAAGCATCTACTTGTAAACTATCAAAAATAAAATACTTAGCTCCTTTTAATTTTATTACTGCTCTTTCGTTTGCATTACTTGGAGAAAATTGAATAAAATTATTATTCCCTTTGAACGTAATTGTATTTGTAGGTGAAGCATTTGGAATTTTTCCTGTAATAATTAATTGTTCAGAATATGGACCAGTTCCTGCAACAACATTAAATGTTATGGGTGAAGAAATACCACATTTTATAGCATTGTAAGCGTCATTAAAATTATTAAAATTTGTTCCTCCTGGCCAGTTTGTTGGTTGAGTTTTATTAATAGTATAATTACCACCTGGAACTGGTGGTGATGTAACCATTACTGTATTTGAAATTGCAGAGTCTCCACTAAATGAACATTTCACTTTTAATTTATACCATGTAGTAACTAATTGTGTGGTATTAAAATTTTGAACATTTCCCCCTGTACTATTTTTAAAATTAGTTACACCAACTATTGAATCCATCCATTGGTAAGATAATCCATTTGCTAGTGAACCTCCTGTTGCAGTTAAAACAATTGTTTGTCCTAAACATACAACTGTTGGATTTGCAGTTGCAATACCTGTAACTGGAGTTCCTGAACAATTCACATTTGGCATCCAATTAAAAGTAATATTTGGTCGAGTAGTTTGTGTACCATTATTGGTAGTTGTAGCAGAATTACATAAGTTACCTAAATCATCTGCTCTGTAAGTGTGTGAACCATTAAATGCTAATCCGGTTGTCCAAGGCACTGTTACATTATTTGTATAATCTAAAAAACCTGCATTACCTGGGTCACCATTACAAATTTCTATAATTATATTATCAGATCCATTCCAAATAAAAGCTGCAGGAAATGTAAATGTGTTAATTCCTAATGTAGGAACATAATTTATCGGACCAAAAACATTTGTTGGAACAGTTTCCCAAGCAGTTGCACTTAATGTAGCTACTGGTGATTGTGTAATTTTAATCTGCATTTGAGGAATATTTCCAGAAAATGTATTGAGATTAGTAACATTATACTTTAAAGCTAAAATTCTTCCAGGCCCCATACCTGCAGCTGTAAGTTCAGATGCACGATATAAATACTGCATTCTTGAACCTTCATACCAATCTTGAAGTGGTGCAGGATAAGTTGTGCCTGTATTTCCTATAGTTCCTGTTCCAATATTGAAGTCTATTTGGGCTTTTGAAACTGAATTAAAGAACAAAAAAATAGTTGCAATTAAGGTAATTTTTTTACCAAAAAGAGTAGAGATTTGATTTAGCATATAAAATAAAATTGTTCGGGAAATATATTCCCAATGATGCTTTAGTATTTTACGAATATTAAAGGGATAAAAATAAGGTTATTTAACAAAAGTTTGGCTATAAATTTATAATAAAAATTAAGTGGTTAATTTCAACGCTTTTAAGTAAAACTTTCGAATTAATAAGTAGTAGTAAAACCGCACTTTACGCAACGTTAATAATTAAAACAGGTATTTTAATTAAATGTCTTACCGCATCTATAGTTTCTCCAAATAAATAATCTTTTAAACCAGAGTGTCTGTGTGCTCCCATAATTAAAAGCTCTGATTGGCTTTCTTCTACTATTCGAACAATTTCTTTAATTCGGTTTCTATAGCCTAAATAAATTTCAACTTCATAACCAAGGGTTGTTAATTGTTGTTTGTAGCTTTTTAATCTTTCGGTATCAACTCTTGTTTCAACATCATCTGAATCACTGCCTAAATATTTTGCAGAAACACTTTCAACAATATGCAGTAAAATATAATTTGCTTTTTTCCCACCCTGACTTAATGCATTTGCTATTAATTTTTCATCTTTTTCTGTAAAATCAAGTGCAACAGCAATTCGAGAAATTGGCTTTAATTCTAAATTAGAAAGTGGTGCTGTTTCATCATGAATTTTAGAAGATGATTTTTGCAAATTCTTTTTTATAATAGGTAAAAAAGTCATCATCAAAAATAACCATAGAAAAATTAATCCTAATATAATTATAATAATTTTCCAACCAGTATTTCCATCATTATTAAAAACTTCTAAAGATGCATCAAATACCATTTTTACATTCAAAAAAACAAGTATTGCAGCTACAACCCATGCTGCTATTTGTGTTAATGGTTTTATAGTAAACTCTCCCATTGTTTTTTTATCACTAACAAAATGTATTAATGGGATAACAGCAAAACCAAGTTGCAGACTTAAAACAACCTGACTAAAAACCAATAAATCATCTAACTTTTCATCTCCAAAAATTACAATAACAATAACTGCAGGTATAATTGCAATTAATCTTGTAATTAATCTTCTTAACCATGGATTAATTCTAATTTTTAAATAGCCTTCCATTACAATTTGTCCTGCTAAAGTACCTGTAATGGTGCTACTTTGACCAGCAGCAATTAATGCAACTGCAAAAAGTAAGGGTGCCAACTTTGTACCTAATAAACCATCGAGTAAATGATGAGCATCTTCAATTTTTGCAACGCCAGAATTACCAGTTGTAAAAAAAATTGAGGCTGCTAAAACTAGTATTGCTGCATTTACAAAAAATGCTGCATTTAGTGCAATAGTGCTATCAATAAAATTATATTTTAATGCTTTTCGAATACTCAAAGCATCATTACCAATTTTTCTAGTTTGAACTAATGCACTATGCAAATACAAATTGTGAGGCATAACAGTTGCACCAATAATTCCAACAGCAATATATAAAGCTTCTTTATTCAATGAAGTTGGAACAAAACCTTTTATAAGCTCTGAAACATTTGGCTTTGCTAAAAATATTTCTACAAGAAAACAACCTCCAATGGTTACCACCAACACAATTATAAATGCTTCTAATTTACGAATGCCAAATCTTTGAAGCCATAATAATAACAAAGTATCTAAAACTGTAATACCTACTCCTTCTAACAAAGAAATTGAAGGAAATAATAAATGTAAACCCAATGCCATACCTAAAACTTCTGCTAAATCGCAAGCAGCTATGGCAATTTCTGCAAGAATGTATAAACAAAAATTAATTAATGGTGGATAGGCTTCTCTATTGGCTTGAGCTAAATCTCTTCGACGAACAATTCCTAAACGTGCTGATAAACTTTGTAACAACAATGCCATTAAATTACTCATTAATAAAACCCAAATGAGCTGATAGCCAAATTTTGCTCCACCTTGCAAATCTGTTGCACAATTTTCAGGATCCATATACCCTACACTTACCAAATAAGCAGGACCAAAAAAAGCAAAGAATTTTCTAAACCCTTTTTTGGGCAAAGTAGTATCTACACTTTCGTGTACTTCACTCAATGAATTTTCTTTTAGGTAAGATGTTGGCATGAGTTGTTATTAAAAATTAACTGGCAAAAAATCCAAGTTCTTTCATTAGTTTTTCGGGTAAAGCAGGAAGCTTTTTTCTTTCGATTAAATAGGTAGCTAAACCAGATAATTCTTTATAAACAAAATGTTTATTTAATGCACCTTCTAAATAACCTGCACCTGTTGTATTTCCTGTGCCTACTCTCATTCCAATCATTCTTCGAACCATCACCAAATGTTTATGCCTCCAGGTTGCCATTAAATGGTCAATTTCAATTAATGAATCTAAAATTTGATAAGAAGTTTGAAACATCGGAAAATCTCTGTATAACATAATGAAAAGTCCAGCCCTTAAAGCTTTTGCCGAAAAACTGCTTCTTATATTTTTTTGAATTTCTTCATCTTGAATAGTTGTTATATCATCAAAAAAAACATATTTAAATTCATCAAATTTTTTTACTTCTCTTTCGGTTAATCCTGCTTGATAAATTTCAAGATATTTATTCCAAAATGGATGAGCTATTAAACTAGAGTTTGTTGCATTTTCATCCCAATATTTTGAATCAAAAAAAGGCAATCGTTCTAGCCAATTATTAACGAGTTGTTGTATCGATAACTTATCTTCAGTTTTATTTATTTCATGATAGTCTTCTTTATTAAATCCTCCTTCATTGGTTCTTTTATAATAATCTTTATCATGCCTTTTTTCCATTTGTAAACCCAATCTTGCTTCAAGTAATCTAAACTGCTTACTTTGAAATCCTGAGGATGGTGTGAGTAAATTTCTAAACTCTAAAAAATCTAGTGGGGTCATAGTTTCTAATATCTCAACTTGTTGATTTAAGAGTTGCAAAATTTTAATTATTCTTTGCAATCTGTGCCTCACTAAATTTAATTGTTCGGAATTATCGTTAATAGTTTCTTGTTCAAAAACACCACTACAATAATCTAATTCAAATAAAATTTGTTTAAACCATAACTCATATGCCTGATGAATAATAATAAAAAGCATTTCATCATGGGCTGGTGTATTTCCATCACGAAAGCTAACTGGGTGTTGACTTTCAAGAATTTTTTCAGTTTGTAAATACGAACCATAATACATTGCTTCGCTCATAATATTTTATTTTGTAGCATATCCTTGCCATGATGCAGGATTTTGTTGCCAAATTTTAATAATTTCTAAATCTTGTTGTTGAATAATATTTTTTTCAATTGCTTTTTGCAACAAAGCTTCGAAATTGGTGATAGATAAAATTGGAATTTTAATTTCCCCAAATGCATCTACAGCTTCTTTAAACCCATAATTAAAAATACAAGCTAATCCAAGAATATGTAAATTTAGTTGTTGCAAAACTTCAATTACTTTAATACTACTTTTTCCTGTTGAAATTAAATCTTCAATAACTACTACTTTTTGATTTGTTGAATAACCGCCTTCAACTTGATTATTTAATCCATGAGATTTTGGTTGTGGCCTAACATAACAAAAAGGTAAATTCAAGTCATTAGCAACTAAAGCACCCCATGCAATTCCTGCAGTGGCAACCCCTGCAATAAGTTCAACACTTGTATAATTACTTTTAATAGCATTACAAAGTTCATCAACAATGAATTTTCTTATTTTAGGATATGCCAATACTTTTCTATTATCACAGTATATTGGGCTTTTCCAACCACTAGCCCATTGAAAAGGTTGTTTAATATTTACTTTAATAGTTTTTATTTCTAAAAGTTGTTCGGCTAAAAAAATATCAGAACTCATAAAACAAATTTACTTGCTCGGTATTACTAAAAAGATTTTTTTTGTAAAGATGTCTTTAAAAAAAATAATTGCAGCCGGTGGATTAGTGATAAATGAAAATGAAGAAATTCTTTTTATCTATAGAAGAAATCATTGGGATTTGCCTAAAGGAAAATTAGATGAAGCAGAAAGTATTGAAACATGTGCTTTAAGAGAAGTGAAAGAAGAAACAGGAATTCGAAATTGTACTCTTGAAAAATTACTCTGCAAAACTTATCATCAATACTTTGATAAATGGTTGAATGAAGATGTGATTAAGGAAACTTGGTGGTATAAAATGAAATCTAGTTCTTCAGAAAAATTAACTCCTCAAACCGAAGAAGATATTGAACAAATTATTTGGATTAGTTTCAACAACTTAAATAAATACTTGGAAAAAACTTACCCAAATATTATTGAAGTTATAAATGCTTTTAAAAAAAATTAAAGACTTTCTAAGTTTTTTACTACCCCAATTGTTCTTGCCAAAATTTCAACATCCAGCTTTAATGAATGATTGTTGATGTAGTATAAATCGTATTCTAATTTTTCCAAATTTTCTTCGGGTGTAGCCATAGGCTTATGTACTTGTGCCCAACCTGTAATGCCTGGTTTTATGTTATGACGAAGTGTATAATATTTGTTTAATTTAGAAAAATGTTCAACAATATCAATTCTTTCAGGCCTTGGACCTATAATACTCATATCTCCTTTTAAAACATTAAATAACTGTGGCAGTTCATCTATCTTGGTCTTTCTTAAAACATTTCCAACTGTTGTAATTCTTGCATCATCTTTAACTGTATGATCTAAATACCCATTTTTACTATGAACCATTGTTCTTATCTTATACATTGTAAAAGAACAACCATTTAAACCAACACGTTTTTGCTTAAAAATTATTGGCCCTTTAGAACTAAATAACATTGCAATACTTCCAATAACAATTAAAGGCAATGCAATTGGCATAACTAGCAAACAAATTACAATGTCCATAATTCGTTTTACAACAATATGTGAATATGGAATTTCTTTTAATTCTACTTTGTTATTATTGTAAGGAGAAACTGCTACAAGCATAAGGATTTTATTCTTTCTTTGTAAGAATAGAAACAAAATAAATGTTTTTTAAACAAAAAAACAAAATATTAAAATTAATAGGAAGTTTGCTTTATTAATTTACCATTTTTCTTGTTGAATATAAATTGAATCATTTTTTATGAAGTTTTTTTCGCATCTATATTTATTTTCTTTCTGTAAAGATGTTTTTTTGAAGATGGGTTGTTCAGAAGAAGACGCAATTCTGGCCTCAGATGTATTAATTAATGCAGACCTTAGAGGTATTGATAGTCATGGTATTGCAAGACTAATTGGTTATGTAAGGTTATGGGAATCGAATAGAATTAATGTAAATCCTAACATACAAATTATTCATCAAACTCCTTCAACTGCAACAATTGATGCAGATAAAGCTTTAGGTTTAATTGCTGCTCCAAAAGCTATGAAAATTGCACTTGAAAAAGCAAAAAATGTTGGCACAGGTTGGGTGTGTGTTAAGAATAGTAATCATTTCGGAATTGCTGGTTATCATGCCATGCTTGCATTGGAACATGATATGATTGGCATTGCAATGACAAATGCTAGTGCTTTAGTTGCACCCACTTTTGGATTAGAAAAGATGCTTGGCACCAATCCGATTGCAGTAGCTATTCCTGCAAAAAAACAACCAGCATTTGTTGCAGATTTTGCCACAACTACTGCAGCAAATGGAAAATTAGAAATTGCACAAAGGCAAAATAAATTAATTCCAACGGGGTGGGCACAAGATAAAAATGGAGCTGAAACACTAGAGTCAGATATTTTAAAAAAAGGGGGCTCTTTATTACCTCTTGGAAGTGATAAAAACCATGGAAGTCATAAAGGATATGCATTAGGTAGTATTGTTGATATCTTATCTGGGGTGCTAAGTGGTGCATCATTTGGACCTTGGGCTCCTCCTTTTCCAGCATATATACCTATGCCAAGTTTTATGCCTGGCGATGGGTTGGGACATTTTTTTGGTGCCATGCGAATTGACGCTTTTCAAGATGCTGAAACTTTTAAAACCAAAATGGATGTATGGATTGAAAGGTTTAGACAAACAAAACCCATCAACGATAATCAACCTGTATTAATTCCTGGTGACCCTGAAAGATTAATGTCAGCTCAGAGAAAAGAATTAGGAATTCCAGTTGAAGATGAAGTTCTAAAATCAATAGAAGAAATTAGTAAAAAATTTCACATCAAATTTTAATTTTCAAAATATTATTGAAAAACAAGAATTTATTCTACTATTATTGAATGAATTGAAATAACCTAGATTTTACATTTTGTTATTATACAAGGTTACCTTAGCTTAGTGTCCTCAATTATATTTTTTGTAAAATAAATTTTAATTAAATAGCAACAAAATAAATTTGTCAGGCACTTTATTAAGAATTTACTTTTTTGAAAACACTCGCTTATGCTTAAAAAATTATTCAAATCGGCTTTTGTACTTTTAACTCTTTTCACCACAATTAAAACACAAGCTCAGGTAGATCCACACTTTTCACAATATTATGTGTACCCACAATGGTTAAACCCTGCATTAACAGGCGTTATGGATGGTGATTATAGGGTTGCAGCAATTTACAGAAGCCAATGGGCTAATATAGATAATGGTTTTGTAAGCATTGGAGTTGCAGGAGAAATTTCTACTTCTAAAAATTTAAATTTTGGTGTTGGACTTTTTCAACAATCTGCTGGTAATGGTGGCTATAAATATTTTACCCCTTATGCTTCTGTTGCATATACAGGAATTAAATTTGGAAAACAAGGCACACATCATATAACTATTGGGATAAATGGTGGTGCAATTAATAGAAGATTTGATTTATCGAAATTCAAATATGGCAATCAATATAATCCTGTTGTTCCAGGTGGTTTTGATCCATCTATTTTGTCAAATGAAGTCATTCAAAATCCAGCACAAACTGCATTAGATTTAGGAATAGGATTTCTATATTTTGATGCTACCCCTTATAAAAAATCAAACGCATTTCTCGGTTTTTCTGTTGGTCATATTACACAACCCATCGATAAGTTTACAGCGAATTCTGATTCAAAAGTTCCTATGCGTTTAACATTCCATGGTGGTGTTAGAATTAATGTTAGTGATAATGTAAGTATTACTCCCAATGCATTGTATTTGAAACAAGGTACAGCAGAAGAAAAAATGATTGGTGCTTATGCACAAATTAAAGGTGGAGAAGGTTTCGATTTTTTATGTGGAGCAAATTATAGATTTAAAGATGCGTTAGTACCTTTTGCTGGATTTTATTATAAAGATTTTGTATTAGGATTAAGTTATGATGTTAATGCATCTGATCTTGGCAAAGTTGCTGGTGCTACAAATAGTTTTGAATTATCGCTTTCATTTACTGGCAAAACACGTAAAAGCTTAACTGATCAACCATTCATTTGTCCAAGACTATAATTTTTGAACTTATAAAAATCAATCAACAAAAAAACATTTTAATCATACAGAAATAATTACTCATGAAATTGATGAAGTTAATATTGCTACTTATTTTTTTATCATCGATAACTACTGTTAATGCTCAATATATAAAGGATTACAAAAGAGAAGCTGACAAATTTTATTCTGCTGGCGATTGGCAATCTGCTGCCATTTATTATGAAAGATTTTTAACAGATAAAAAAGGACCAGGTAAAATTAATATTGATTATAACCCCTATGCAGTTAAGCCAGCTCCATTAAAAAAAGGTGCTACAGCAAAACCCCCTATGATTCTAGAAACTGATGTTCTAAACAGTATTACCAACAGAATTGCAGAATGCTATTACAATTTAAATAACTTTTTTAATGCAGAACCTTGGTATGCTAAAGTTGATAAAACCAAATACCCTATTGCTTCATATAATCATGCCATTTGTTTAAGAGCCTTAGCCCGATATGAAGCTGCTGAAACTGCCTTTACTGAGTTTTTAGAAAACTATAAAGTTGATGATGAATATAGTAAAAAAGCTAAGGATGAATTAAAAAATTTGAAATTCATTGTTGCACAAATGAAAAGCAATGAACAAAAACTTTATGTTGTTAAAAAAATGCCACAGGGCATCAATACAACTCAGCATGGTCAAAACACCGCTCCTTATGTAATTAATAATAAACTATATTTTACATCATCAAGACCAGATACAATATTTGTAAACAAAACAAAGAAAGTTATTCATCATAACGATTTGTTTACCACAGATAATGGAATGACTGCTGAAAAATTAAACTTACCTTCTGCTGATGGCATGCATCAAGGAAGTGCATGTTTTACAGCAAATGGTACTACTGCATTTTTTACAAGATGGCCAATTAAAGGAACAAAAATTGCTGCAATTTATCAAAGCAATTTAACCGATAAAGGTTGGTCTGAGCCTGTTAAATTAGGTTCTGATATTAACGTTGAAGGCTTTAGTAGTCAGCAACCAAGTATCTCAACTGATCGAAAATATTTTCTTTATGCTTCAAACAAACCTGGTGGAAAAGGGAAATTTGATATTTGGTATGCAAGTATAAACGAAGACAAAATTGGATCATCAATGAATTTAAGTGAACCTGTAAATAGCTCAGATGATGAAATAACACCGTTCTATCATGCTCCTAGCCATCAATTAGTAGTATCATCTTTAGGTAGAATTGGAATGGGTGGATATGATTTATTTGTGAGTAAAGGGAATTTTGGTTCTACATGGTCCGAACTTAAAAACTTAGGTTACCCCATAAACTCTCAAAAAGATGAACAATACTTTTTTAGTAATGATGATAAATTTTTATTAAGAAATTTTTATATGAGCAGCGATAGAGGAAGTGAATGTTGTTTAGAATTATATGCTGCAAATAAATTAATTAAAAAATGGGTTACTGGTAAAGTGGTAAATAGTAACACAGGTGAGCCTGTTGAAAATGCAAATATTAGTATAACTAATGAAGCTGGTGTTACTTCACCAGATGTAAGTACAAATGATAAAGGAATTTATTTTATAGAATCTAATCCTTTCAATTCTTTAAAAGGACTTGCAACTAAAGATAAATATAAGCCTTCAAATAAAGATATTGTTGCAGATTTTAATATTGATACTCTAAGTGTGAGCGATTGGCAAATGACACCAATTCCACCACCACCACCTGTAATTACTGAAGAAAAACCATTAATTGTAAGATTTGATTTTGATTCATCAAACATTTTAGATGAGTACAAAGAAAGTTTAGATTCTTTAGCTGCAATGATGAATAGAGAAACAAATATGTATGTTGAAATTGGTGGTTATACCGACCAAAAAGGCGGAGAAAAATATAACTTAAACCTCTCTCAACGTCGTGCTGATGCTGCTAAAGTTTATTTAATTAGCAAATACAGTATTGATGAGAAACGTTTATCTACTAAGGGTTATGGCAAATGTTGCCCAATTGAAACAGAAATTGATGCTAATGGAAATGATAAACCAGAGGCAAGAGCAATTAATAGAAGGTTAGAATTTAAACTGCTGCTGAAAAAACAAGTCCCCGTTCAACCTTAAACAAAAAAAACTCCTTGAAAATTCAAGGAGTTTTTTTATTATAATTGTTGAAGCAATTTTTTTAATTCAAAGATTCCTTCAGTAGCAGTTGCCTCAATTGATATTAAGTTTTGAACAAAACTGGTTTTTGGTACTTTTTTATCAATAATAAATTTTGGAGTATTTCTTTGAGCATAATGTATTAAAGATGCTGCTGGATAAACTTGTAAGGAAGTACCAATAATTATAAAAAAATTTGCTTCTTCTACAATGGTTATAGCTTTTTCAAGCATGGGTACTTCCTCTTCAAACCAAACAATATGTGGTCGAAGTTGCCCACCATCTGCTGCAACATCTCCTAAATTAATATCATCTCTTATTTCATAAATTTTATTCAAATTTCTTACACTTCGCATTTTAAAAATTTCACCATGCAAATGAATAATTTTTGTGCTTCCTCCTCTTTCATGTAAGTCATCAATATTTTGAGTAATAATAGTAACTTCAAAATTTTTTTCGAGTAAAGCCAATTCAACATGAGCAGCATTTGGTAAAGCTTTTGCAACATCTTTTCTTCTCATATTATAAAAGTCTAAGACTAGTTGTGGGTTTGCTGCAAAACCTCTTGGTGTAGCTACTTCATACACATTATAACCCTCCCATAATCCATCAGCATCTCTAAAAGTTTTTAAACCACTTTCAGCACTGATACCTGCACCAGTTAATACCACAAGTTTGGGTTTTATCTTTTGCATATAAATAATTTGAAATTATAATGAAGCTGCTTGCTGAATAAGCCAATCAATAGCTAAACGGTAACCATCCAATCCAAAACCACTCAATACAGCTTTTGCTTTTGCAGAAACAAAAGAATGTTTACGGTATTCTTCTCTTGAAAAAATATTTGAAATGTGAACTTCAACTGTTGGAGATGTAATAGCTGCTACAGCATCAGCTATTGCAACTGAAGTATGACTATAACCTGCAGGGTTTAAAACAATACCTTGAGTTGAAAAACCAACACGTTGAATTTCGTTAATGATTTCTCCTTCAATATTACTTTGAAAATAAGTTAATTGAGCTAATGGAAATAGTTGTTGAAGCTCTTTAAAATAATTTTCGAAAGATTGATTTCCATATATATCAACTTCTCTTGTTCCAAGAAGATTGAGATTGGGGCCGTTAATAATATGAATATTCATGCTGTAAAATTAGTTCATTAAAGCAATAAAATCATCAAACAAATATCTGCTATCGTGTGGGCCTGGGGTAGCTTCTGGATGGTATTGAACACTAAAAGCTGGTTTGTTTTTTAGTTTAATCCCTTCTATACTATCATCATTTAAATTAACATGGGTAATAATAATATTGCTGTTATTTTTTACAGCTTCTGGTTCAATTCCAAATCCATGATTTTGTGTGGTAATTTCACTTTTGCCAGTTATGATGTTTTGTACAGGATGATTTAAACCTCTATGCCCATGATGCATTTTATAAGTAGGAATATCATTTGCCAAAGCCAATAATTGATGCCCTAAGCAAATACCAAAAGTTGGTTTTTCTTCTTTCAAAATTTCTTTAATTGTTTCAACAGCATAAGGCATTGCAGCAGGGTCGCCAGGTCCATTAGAAATAAAATATCCCGATGGATTAAAAGCTTTTAATTCAGAAGCAGTTGTTTTTGCAGGAAATACTTTTACATAAACTCCTCTTTCTATCAAACAATTTAAAATATTTTTTTTGATACCAAAATCTAAAACAGCTACTTTATGTTTAGCACTTTCATCTCCTAATGTATATACTTCTTTTGTACTAACAGTACTGGCCAATTCTTGTCCATTCATATCAGGGCAAGTATTTAATAATTTTTGCAATTCATTTACATCAAAAATTTCTGAAGAGATGATACAATTCATGGCTCCTTTAGTTCTTACATGAATTACTAATGCTCTGGTATCAACACCATCAATAGCTACAATATTATTTTTTATTAAGTAAGATTGTAAATTATCATCGGCTTGGGCTCTACTATAAATTTCTTCTAATTTTTTGCAAATAAGTCCTTTTATTTTCACATTACTACTTTCAACATCTGTAAGCTTTGTACCATAGTTTCCAATATGTACATTGTTCATAATTAAAACCTGACCAGTATAGCTTGGATCTGTAAAAACTTCCTGATAACCTGTCATTCCAGTATTAAAACAAATTTCACCCATTGTTGTACCTTTAGCTCCAAATTGAAAACCATTTAAAAGCGTACCATCGTTTAATAATAAAATTGCTGGAAGTTTAGATTGAATCATGAAAAGATAATTATATCGCTGCAAAATAAACCAATTCTCATTAAAAAATAATCTCTAATTACATAAAGTAACAATAAGTTATTTTCAAGCTTTACATTTGTAGTGATATTTATAACCTAACACAGATAATTTTCAAATTTGATGAAGATTCTTTTAAAAAAAGCTGAGATTATAGATAAAAACAGTATTCATCATCAACAATTGAAAGATATTTTAATTGCTGATGGAGTAATTGCTAAAATTGATGATGATATAAAAGATGATGATACTCAAATTTTTCAATACCCTAATTTAACAGCATCTATTGGGTTTGTTGATATTTTTACAAAAATTGGTGAACCAGGTTTTGAACATCATGAAACACTTGAAACTGCTTCACTAGCTGCTCAACATGGTGGATTTACAAGATTGTTTATGTTACCGAATACCAATCCAACCATCTCTACACAAAGTCAAGTTAACTACATCAAAGAAAAATCTAAAAACTTATCTGTACATATTCATCCATTAGGAGCTATTTCTAAAAACACAGAAGGAAAAGAATTAGCAGAAATGTATGACATGTATAGTAATGGAGCCATTGCATTTTCAGATGGTGACCAACCAGTTCAATCAGCAGCACTATTTTTAAAAGCACTTCAATATGTAAATAGTTTTAATGGTACTTTAATTCAACAACCCATTGAAAAAAGTTTTTCAAAATTAGGAAGTATGAATGAAGGAATTATTTCAACACAATTAGGCATTCAAGGCATTCCAGGTTTTGCCGAAGCATTGATGATTAAAAGAGATATTGAACTTTTAAGATATTCTAAAGGAAAATTACACATAACTGGAGTTTCAACAGCTAATGGTATTAGACTAATTACTGAAGCTAAAAAAGAAGGATTAAATATTACTTGTAGTGTAGCCCCACATCATTTAATATTTTGTGATGAAGATTTAACGAATTATGATTCGAATTTGAAGGTTAATTCACCACTCAGAACAAAGGATGACATGCAATCGTTAAGAACTGCATTTGAAGCTGGATTGATTGACTGTATTGCATCTCATCACATTCCTTTGCACTCTGATAATAAAGATTGTGAATTTGATAAAGCCAGTTTTGGTATGATTAATTTACAAACTGTATTTCCAATTTTATCGAATTTATTTCAAACTGTATTAACGAGTCATATTACAGATACTTTAAGTTACAATACAAGAATCATTTTTAATTTACCAAATTATAAAATTGAGGTTGGAGAAACTGCTGAATTAACTTTATTTAATACAAGAGATGAATTTATGCTAACAAAAGAAAACAATAAAAGCAAATCATCAAACACAGCTATTTTCAATAAACCTTTAACATGTAAAGTTTTAGGCACAGTAAATAAAGGTCAGCTTTTTATTAATTAACATGCAACAAAAAACACATATTCAAAAGGGTTTAGTAATAGCAGCTATCTTAATTATTTTTAAAGCTATCACACATTTTACTCATACTGTTTTTGCAGAATGGACAGTATTTATTTTTGGATTAATCATTTTATTAGGCGTTACCATTTCTGTTCAACTTTATCAAAAACAACCTAATGTTCAGTTTAAGTTTACAGAACTTTTTTCATATGGTTTTAAAGTAACTGCAGTAGTTACTTGTATTTATTTTATATTTATTTTTTTAGAAACAAAATTGTTTTTTCCAAATTATATTCATGAAAGACTTTTGAAAAGTATTGAACAAATAAAACAAAGTGGCATAATTGATCAAAAAACATTTGAAGAAAATATTAATCAATCCATGGCATTAGGAAAAAAAGTTGAAACTTATAAGTACTTTGCAGGTTCCATTATGAGTATTTTATTTTTAGGCCTTCTGGGTGCAGTACTTGGATCAGTTATTTCTAAAACAAAAGCAAGAAATTAAATTATGGATGTATCTATCATCATACCTCTTTTTAACGAGGATGAATCATTGCCAGACTTGTGCAATTGGATTACTAAAGTAGTTCATGAAAATAATTTAAGCTACGAAATAATTTTAATTGATGATGGAAGTACAGATAATAGCTGGAATGTGATTTGTGATATATCAACTTCCAATCAAAATTTTAAAGGCATTCGCTTTCAAAGAAATTATGGTAAAAGTGCAGCGTTGAACGAAGGTTTTAAAGCTTCACAAGGAGATGTAATTATTACTATGGATGCTGATATGCAAGATAGCCCAGATGAAATTCCATCATTACTTAAAATGATTAATGATGGTAATTTTGATATTGTGAGTGGATGGAAGAAAAAACGTTATGATAATACTTTTACTAAAAATATTCCTTCTAAAATTTTTAATGCTGCAGCAAGAATGAGCAGTGGTATTAAATTACACGATTTTAATTGTGGCTTAAAAGCATACAAACAAAAAGTAGTGAAAAGTATTGAAGTATATGGCGAAATGCACAGATATATTCCTGTAATTGCAAAATGGAATGGGTTTAAAAAAATTGGAGAAAAAGTTGTAGAACACAGACCAAGAAAATTTGGTATAACAAAATTTGGTTGGGAAAGATTTATCAATGGTTTTTTAGATTTAGCTACTATAAATTTTGTAAGTAAATTTGGCAAAAGACCAATGCACTTTTTTGGTTTATATGGCACAATATGTTTTATGGTTGGTTTTTTTATGAGTATTTATTTAATCATTGCTAAGATGATGGACACACATTTTGCTTTAACCAATAGACCAGCTTTTTTTATTGCAATGGTGGTTATGATTATTGGTATGCAACTATTCTTAACAGGCTTTATTGCCGAATTAATTTCAAGGAATTCTGCAACTAGAAACGAATATCTCATTGCACAAAAGATAGGACTTTAATTAAATTTATTTTTGCAATCATCAACAAAAAATATTGTAATTATAGGCTCTGCATATCCACTTAGAAGTGGTGGTATTGCTACATTTAATGAACGATTAGCCAAACAATTTCAAGATGAAGGCCATCGAGTAACCATCTATTCTTTTTCGTTACAATACCCAAATTTTTTGTTTCCTGGCAAATCGCAATATTCAAATGAAGAAGCTCCAAGCAATTTAAAAATTATTTCTTGCATCAATTCCATCAATCCATTTAATTGGATTAAAGTTGGGTTACAATTAAAAAAACTACAACCAGAAATTATTGTTGTAAGATATTGGTTACCTTTTATGGGGCCTTGTTTTGGAACAATTTTAAGAATAGCCAAAAAGAATAAGTACAGCAAAATAATTTGTATTGCCGATAATATTATTCCTCATGAAAAGCGATTGGGAGATCATCTTTTTACAAAATATTTTGTTAAGCCAATTGATGCTTTTATTTGTATGAGTAAAAATGTTTTGGCTGATGTAAAACAATATTCTCAAAAAACAACTCAACTAGTTCCTCACCCTTTGTATGATAATTTTGGAGAACTTATTTCTACAACAAAAGCAAGAAATAAATTACATATCAACCAAAATAAAAATATTCTCTTATTTTTTGGATTTATTAGGAAGTATAAGGGGCTTAACCTTTTACTTGAAGCCATACAAATTATAAAAGCTAAACAAAGTATTCCTAATTTACAACTTTTAATAGCAGGAGAATTTTATGATGACAAAAAAGTGTATGATGATTTAATAAAAAAATTAGCACTAGAAAATGATGTTATTATACATTCTGAATTTATTTCAAACGCTGATGTAAAATATTATTTCTGTGCTGCTGATTTTGTAATTCAACCCTATAAAAATGCTACACAAAGTGGTGTTACTCCATTAGCATATCATTTCGAAAAACCCATGTTAGTAACTAATGTTGGTGGTTTGCCAGACTTAGTTCCTAACAAAATAACTGGTTTAATTGCTGAACCGAATTCGGTAGATATTGCTAATAAAATAGAAGAATTGTTTACATTTGAGAAAGGATATTTTGAAGAAAATATTAAACTAGAAAAGAAAAAATATACTTGGGATAATTTAACACAAACAGTTTTAAATTTATCCAACTAATCTCAAAACCAAAATCTGATGTCTCAAAATATTATTGAAAAAATACCTTTGAATAAACTAGGCTATGATTTTATTAAAGATGAATTTTTACCAAAAGGCAAGAACGAATATTATTTAAGAAATCTTCAAGAACGAAGTGGAAGAAAATATCGAAAAATTAATAAACAAGAAATTGAAATATTAGAAAAAAATCAAAACAAAAATAATAATTGGAATGATTTTTATGTGAGTGATAATTTTAATCCAGAACTAATTTTTAATTGCAATTTTTATGGATTAATCAGAATAGGAAATTTAGAACCCATAACACTTTCATTCAGCGAATTAACAACTCCTGTTGGCTTATACAATTCGACCATCATTAGCTGCGATTTTGGAGATAATGTTGCCATTAAGAATGTACATTATTTATCTCATTACATCATTGGCAACGAAGTAATATTAATTAATCTTAATGAAGTTGTAACCAGTAATAAAGCTAAGTTTGGCAATGGAGTGGTTAAGCAAGGAGAAGCAGAATCTCACAGAGTTTGGCTAGAAGTATGTAACGAAAATGCAGGGAGAAAAATTTTGCCATTCAATGGAATGCAGCCTGGCGATGCTTTTATTTGGAGTAAATACAGAGATGATAAGGCTTTATTACAAAAGCTTACAGAATTAACTGAAAAAAAATTTACAACAATAAGAGGTTATTATGGAAAAATTGGTGATAGAACTATTATTAAAAATTCAAGGAGTATTAAAGATTGTTGGATTGGTGAAGATGCATACATTAAAGGTGTAAATAAATTAAAAAATTTAACCATCAATTCTGGTAATGGTGAAGGAAGAACACAAATTGGTGAAGGTTGCGAGTTAGTAAATGGAATTATTGGCTATGGTTGTAGAATTTTTTATGGAGTAAAAGCAGTTCGATTTATCACAGCAAACCACTCTCAGCTAAAATATGGTGCAAGATTAATCAATTCTTATTTAGGATTTAATTCTACTATTTCATGCTGTGAAGTTTTAAACTCATTAATTTTTTCTTTTCATGAACAACATCATAATAATTCTTTTTTATGTGCTTCATTACTTTTAGGTCAAAGTAATTTAGCTGCAGGATCAACCATTG
>JANLVQ010000335.1:0-8087 GCA_031364085.1 Chitinophagaceae bacterium | reverse complement strand
AACCCAACTAACCAACCTAGAACCGTTAACAGCTTACACACCCGGATTTAAAGAAATGGAAACTATTGATCCATCTTTAATGAAACAACCACCACTAACTGCTTTAACTAATGGTACAGAGAAAAAAGTAATTGGAAGAAGTTTACCAGAACTTGCACCAATTGATGGTACATTACCTAAGACTACAAACCAAAATATTCTGCCAGAATTAGCACCTATTGAAGGTGGTGGAGTAAAATTAACAAACCAAACTACAATTCCAGAGTTAGCACCTATTGAAGCAGAAAATCAACAAAAAAGCTCAACCAATTCAAAAGGAATGTTCATTCCAACTGGAACTAAAATAAGTTCTGAAAAAGGTTCATTTATTTTTAAACCAATAACAATTGTTGAACAAAAAGATAATTTCAACTCAGAAAATATTCCTTATAGAAATAAACCTTCAGCTGGTGGCGGATTTGTTCTTCCTGAGTTAGCACCAATTGAATCTAGCAAGACGATTAAAAATGATATTATTCCAGAACTTGCTCCAATAGAGAAAATAATTACTTCGAAAAATGACATCATTCCAGAGTTAGCACCACTAGATGAGCAACATTTTCAACAGCCCTTAAAAGTAAACGCTTCTAAAAAAGGAGTTCCTTGTCAACATATTCATGCACCAAATTGCCCTTGCTATCATCCACAAGTTGCTAAAAAAACTTATACAACAAATAAAAAAACATATACTACCAAAAAGAAAACTTATGGGCCTAAAGTAATTTATGTTTATAGGGATGCTCCTAAAACAGAGCAAACTAATGAAAGAATTGTATATGTAACGCAACAAAAAACTGAATACAAACAGGAAGAACAACAAAAACAACCTATGGTTTTGTATAGAGATTATACAAATGTTTATAACAAACAAAACCAAACAATTTCAAACACAGCAATTACTAAACCATCTAATATTCAAGATGCTCAAAAATATTATAACCCTGGAAATTATGCTCAAGGATTAACTGCAGGTCCAACCTCTGGTGATTATCCAATGACTTCAAGCAATTATGATGCTTCAATGAAATATACTTTTCATGTGAGTGATAGAGGAGATTATGGCATTAGTGTTTATAATGAACAAGTTTATATTCTTCTTGCTCAAAATGGTAAAGTTTTAGAATATAGATCTGCAATAGATGGAAATTCTGGCCGACCTAAATTAAACTTCTTTGGAGCTCCGACCAATGTTGCAGGAATTCCAATTGAATATAATTACAATAGAAGTGTAAGTAAAATTGGTAATGTAAAATTTGAATATGATTTTGAAGGCTTCTTTAAAAAAGTAGGAAACTCAAATGTGTTTTATAATTCAAAATCAAAATTATCTAATGTAGATAATGTTTATGTAAGGTACGATGCTTCTGGAAATATAATTAGTCTTGATCCTAATTATGGTTTGATTCAATTAAACAATCCACTTTAATTTTTTAGAAAGATATAACTGGAGAAGCTGAAAGATTTGAATTATTTCTTTCGGCTTTTTCAATTATACTAAAGTCTGAAAGAATTAATGCTTTATCTTTTTTTATACAAACATCATGTTCAAAATGTACAGAAGGTTTACCATCTTTAGTTTTGACTGTCCATCCATCTTCTTCAGTAAAAACCTCTTTACTACCCATGTTTATCATAGGCTCTATTGCTAAAACTAGATTCTCTTTCATTTTTGGTCCACTTCCTCTTTTTCCATAATTAGGTACTTGAGGATCTTCGTGAAGTGATTTTCCTAACCCATGACCAACTAATTCTCGCACCACTCCAAATTTATTTTTAAATTCTGTATGTTCTTGAATGGCATAAGAAATATCACCAATTCTATTATTGATAATGGCTTTTTCAATGCCTTTATATAAGCTTTCTTTTGTAACTTGAATTAATCTTTTAACATCATCGGCAATTTCACCAACTGCAAAAGTGTATGCATGATCACCATGCCATCCATTTAATATTACTCCCAAATCAATTGAAACAATATCACCATTTTTTATGGGTTCATTATTAGGGAACCCATGTACTACTACATCATTTACACTTGCACAAATATTATGAGGGTAACCATGATACCCTAAAAAAGAAGTTTTAGCTTTATGGTCATGAATAATTTCAGAGCAAAGTTTATCAATATTTAAAGTAGTTATGCCGGGTTTTATAATTTTAGCAACTTCAGCTAAAGTGAAACTTACTAAAAGTGCTGCTGCTTTCATCAATTCAATCTCAGCATTTGTTTTATAATAAATCATCGTATACACTTTAAAAAAATAAACCTGTCAGAAGATCTAACAGGTTTAAATAATATAAATTATTACAATTATTAAATGACGTTAGAAGTAACTGATTGTCGTCCTTGAACTCTACCAGAATTCATCAATCCATCATATTTCTTCATTAATAAATGGGTTTCGATTTGTTGTAATGTATCTAAAATTACACCAACCATTATTAATAAACTGGTTCCACCAAAGAAAGTACTAAACTGAGCTGTTACTCCCAAACGTTGAGCAAGCCCAGGCATAATACCTACAAATGCTAAGAAAATAGCACCTGGTAAAGTAACTCTATCCATTATAGTACCTATATAATCGGCAGTTGGCTGACCAGGTTTAACTCCAGGAATAAAACCATTGCTTTTTTTCAAATCTTCAGATATTTGATTGGGATTGAAGATTAATGCGGTGTACAGAAAAGTAAATCCAATTACCATAATTGCATAAATAATCATGTACCAAACATTACTGTGATCGTTGAATATTCGTGTAATTCCTTGTGCTGATTCAATATTTGTAAATGATATTAAAGTAGGTAAAAACATAATTGCTTGAGCAAAAATTATTGGCATTACCCCTGCACTATTTACTTTTATTGGTAAAAATTGACGAGAACCTGATAAGTCTAAATTTCTACTACCAACAATTTGCTTAGCATAACTTAAAGGAATTTTTCTTAATCCTTGTACTAGTATAATTAAGCTCATTACTATAGCAATCAAAATAAATATTTCAATTAAGAATATTAATAAACCACCACCAGCTTTTTGACTTTTGGCAGTAAATTCTTGAATAATACTTTGAGGTAAACGAGCCAAAATACCCACCATAATGATTATAGAAGTTCCATTACCTAAACCATTATCTTGAATTCTTTCACCTAACCACATTACAAATAAGGTTCCTGCAGTTAATGTTACAATTGTGGTGAAAGTAAATAACACACCTTGTAACATAATTGCTTGAGCATATCCACCTTGTGGAGCTGTTAAATAAGCAACGTAAGCTCCAGCTTGAAAAGCTGTAACAATTACAGTTAAATATCTAGTCCATTGATTAATTTTCTTTCTACCACTGTCACCTTCACTTTGAACTTTCTTTAATTGTGGTACTAATATTGTCATCAATTGCATGAAAATTGATGCTGAAATGTAAGGCATAATGCCCAATGCAAAAATTGATGCTTGAGAAAAGGCACCACCAGCAAAAGTATCGAACAAACCTAATAACCCTTTATTAGCTGCTTGCAATTTTTCATCATCTAATAATTTTGGGTTGATACCTGGTAATACAATATGAGAACCAATTCGGTAAATGAAAATAAGAATAAGAGTGAAAGTAATTTTCTTCTTTAGATCTTCGATTGACCAAATATTCTTAAGCGTTTCTATTAATTTTTTCACTAGTTAGTATGTTGTAAAAGTTAATGCCTTAAAACCAAAAAGGTGCATCTGTGATGCACCGCAAATATGTTGAAATTATTTAATAATTTCAACTTTTCCTCCCGATGCTTCAATTGCTGTTTTAGCTTTTTCGCTAATTGCATTTACTTTGAAGTTTAGGGTTGCTTTCATTTCGCCAGTTCCTAATATTTTTACTTTATCAGTTCTGCTGATTAAACCATTAATGTAGAGGTTTTCTAAAGAAAACTCACTGAATGAATATTTTTCTTGTAATTGATCTATTTGACCAAGATTGAAAACAACATATTCAATACGATTGTTATTTTTAAATCCACGTTTTGGAACACGACGTTGTAAAGGCATTTGACCGCCTTCATGTGCATTTTTACGTTGGTAACCAGTACGTGCTTGCTGACCTTTATTACCTTTTGTTGATGTGCCACCTTTACCACTGGCTTCACCACGACCAAGTCTTTTTTCTTTGTGAACTGAACCTGCTGCAGGTTTTAGATTGTGTAACTTCATTTTTGATTTTTTACTTTCGGGAAAATCTCCCTCGCTTTTTTATTTTAATTTCAGTTAAATTAACAATTGAGAAGTTTATGCTAATTAGCTATTTCTTCAACTTTAATTAAATGATTAACCTTGTTAACCATTCCAAGAATTTGAGGAGTAGCTTCTACTTCTCTACTTGCGTTTATTTTTCTTAAGCCTAGAGCAATTAATGTTTGCTTTTGACGCTCAGATCTGTCAATTCCGCTTTTTATTTGAGTTATTTTAATTTTTGCCATCTTAACAAGTTTTTAGTTTAAGGTTGAAAGTTTAAAGTTTATAATATTATCATTAAACATTAAACGTTTTTCTTTAAACGTTAATTTATCCGTTGAATACTTTACTTAACTTAACATTTCTATCTTTAGCTACGGCTATTGGTTCTCGTAAACTAGATAAAGCTTTAATTGTTGCTTTAATTACGTTATGGGGATTTGCAGAACCTAAACTTTTTGCTAAAACGTCGGTAATACCAGCACTTTCTAAAACGGCTCTCATTGAACCTCCTGCAATTACACCAGCACCATGTGCAGCTGGTTTAATTAAAACCTTTGCAGCACCTGCTTTGCTAAATTGCTCGTGAGGTATAGTACCATGCATAATAGGAACTTTAACTAAATTCTTCTTAGCATCTTCAATACCTTTTGTAATAGCTTCTTGAACTTCTTTAGCTTTACCTAAACCTTGTCCAACAATACCATTTTCGTTTCCTACTACAACTAAAGCTGAGAAAGAAAATGTTCTACCACCTTTAGTAGTTTTAACTACACGGTTAATGGCAACAACTTTATCTTTTAATTCTAAGTCTCCGCCTGCTTTAATTTTATTATCTATTGATTTTGACATTTTAATGTTTTTCTTTTACTAATTACTTTTATTAAAATATTAGACCAGCTTCACGTGCACCATCAGCAACAGCTTTAATACGACCATGGTATAAATTACCACCTCTATCAAAAACTACACTAGCAATCCCTAATTCAGTTGCTTTACGAGCAATAGCTACACCAACTAATTTTGATTTTTCTGTTTTGTTTACTTTTTGTGCAACTACATCTTTTTCTTTTGAAGATGCTGCAGCTAAAGTAACTCCATTATCATCATCTATTAATTGAGCATAGATTTCAGTATTACTTCTAAAAACAGATAATCTTGGTTTTGCTGCAGTGCCAGAAATTTTTTTACGAATTCTGTATCTTATTTTCTGTCTTTGTTCTAATTTAGTATTCATTGTATATGTTTTATTTTCCGATGCTGCCGGAAAAATTAATGATTATTATTTACCTGCTGCTTTACCTGCTTTTCTTCTTAATACTTCACCAGCAAATTTTACACCTTTACCTTTATATGGTTCTGGTTTACGTAAGCTTCTTAATTTAGCACAAACCTGTCCTACTAATTGTTTATCAGTTCCTTCAATAGTAATTGTTGGGTTTTTACCTTTTTCTGTAGTAGTAGTAACTTTTAATTCTTTTGGAATTTCAAAAACGATGTTATGAGAATAGCCTAAAGCTAAATCTAAAACATTACCTGTGTTTGCAGCTTTAAAACCTACCCCAACTAATTCCATATCTTTTCTATATCCTTCAGTAACTCCTTTTACAAGATTGCTTACTAAAGAACGATACAAACCATGCATTGCACGATGACGAATTTGTTCTGTTGGTCTTTTAACTAATACTTCAGTAGCAGTAATTTCAATTATCATATCACTATCAACAGTTTGAGATAATTCTCCTTTAGGTCCTTTTACTGTAATGGTATTATCTTTAGCTACAGAGGCTGTTACTCCTGTTGGTAATACTACTGGTTGTTTTCCAATTCTTGACATAGTCGATTTTTATTTTTTTTATTCAGATAATTTGTGTTCAGCCACGACTTGAGGCTTAATTGTCAAATCATCCACACATTTATAAATTAAGTTTAGCTGATATAGCAAAGTACCTCTCCACCAACGTTTTGAGCTTTTGCTTGTTTATCAGTTAATACTCCTTTAGAAGTACTAATAATAGCAATACCTAAACCATTAATTACTCTTTTAATTTCTGCTGGTTTAGCATAAGCTCTTAAACCTGGACGGCTAACTCTTTCTAAACTTTTAATAGCAGGTGATTTAGTTGTTGCATCATACTTAAGGGCAATCTTAATTAAACCCTGCTTGTTATCATTTTCAAATTTATACTTCAAGATATAACCTTGATCGTACAAAATTTCAGTAATCCTCTTTTTTAAGTTAGAAGCAGGAATTTCAACTAGTCTGTGACCAGCCATTTGTGCATTTCTAATTCTTGTTAGTAAGTCTGCTATAGGATCTGTAACCATAATAATTTGTAATTTCTTTTTACTTTAATTTCTAATTTTTAATTAGATGTTTTTTGTTGGATAATTTTACCAACTTGCTTTTTTCACTCCAGGAATTAATCCATTTAAAGCCATATCTCTAAACATTATTCTAGATATTCCAAAATAACGTATATAACCTTTAGGCCGTCCTGTTAATTGGCAACGATTATGTAAACGAACTGGTGAAGCATTTTTTGGAAGTAAATCCAAAGCAGAATAATTGCCAGCAGCTTTTAAAGTTGCTCTTTTTTCTGCAAATTTTGCTACCAATTTTTCGCGTTTTGCTTGTCGTGCTACTATTGATTTTTTTGACATGTTTTAGTTCTATTTTATTGAAAAACTATATTTAGTTTTATTAATCTTTTTTATTGGTTCCTTTAAACGGCATTCCTAATTCTTTCAACAATTCAAATGCTTCTTCATTATTATCTGCTGAAGTAACAAAAGTGATATCCATACCAGTAATTTTATTTACTTTATCAATATCTATTTCTGGGAAGATGATTTGTTCGGTTACACCTAAAGTATAATTTCCTCTACCATCAAATGCTTTATCAGAAATACCTTTAAAATCACGTACACGAGGTAAACTTACACTCACTAAACGATCTAAGAACTCATACATTTTTTCGCCACGTAAAGTTACTTTTGCACCAATTGGCATGCCTTTACGAAGTTTAAAATTTGAAATATCTTTTTTACTTGATGTAGGTACTGCTTTTTGACCAGTAATTTGCTCTAATTCACCAATTGTAACATCAACTAATTTTTTATCATTAACTGCACCGTTAACACCACGGTTGATACAAATTTTTTGCAATTTTGGAGCTTGCATTACTGTTTTGTAACCAAACTTTTTCATCAAAGCAGGAATTACTTCTTTTCTGTATTTTACTACCAATCTTGGAGTATATGTTGTAGCACTCATTGTTATCTTTTTTAATTCTTTCTAAATTAAGTTAAGTGAATTATTTGATTACGCTTCCACTCTTCTTACTAATTCTAACTAATTTACCATTTTCTCTTGTACGAGTAATTTTAGTAGCTGATTTTGCTTTAGCATCCCATAACATTACATTACTGATGTTTATTGGAGCTTCAACTTTTACAATTCCACCTTTCGTATTTTGAGCAGTTGGTTTAGTGTGCTTTGTTGCAATTGCTACACCTTCTACTACAACTTTTCCTTTATCAAGTAAAACTGATAAAACTTTACGTGGTTTTGTTAAGTCTCTATCATCTCCAGCAATTACTACTACTTCATCGCCTTTTTTAATGTTAAACTTTGGTTTAAATCTTTTATTCATTTTAACCTCCTACTCTCTTTTCGAGAGATTTATTTTTAATAGTAGCTGAAATAGCTACGTGTTTAATTGTTTATAGTACTTCTGGTGCTAGTGAAATAATTTTCATGTATCCTTTATCTCTTAATTCTCTAGCTACTGGCCCAAAAATACGGGTACCTCTTGGCTCATCTGAGTTG
>JANLVQ010000297.1:0-4633 GCA_031364085.1 Chitinophagaceae bacterium | reverse complement strand
AGTTGGCACGTTTCCAGCTTTTAAGGAATTTAAATTCTTTAAACTCTGTAATTGCAACAACTACTGTAACAGACAAACTTTCTACCGATGGTTATATTGCTTATACAGCAACATTTACAGGATTTGGACAATATGTAATTGTTGAACAATCTGCAGTTTTACCATTGCAATGGGGAACATTTACAGGAGCTTTAGAAAATAATAGTGTTGCATTAAAATGGACTACTTACAATGAAATTAATAGTAAAGAATTTGATGTTCAACGTAGCACAAATGCTAGTGAATTTATTTCTCTTGGTACAGTAAAAGCATTAAATAATTCAGAAAATAATTATTTATTTAATGATAATAAAATCTCTTTTGGAAATAGATATAGCTATCGTTTAAAACAAATTGATTTGGATGGAAAATCATCATTCAGCAAAATTGTAAGTATCAATTATTTTAATAAAGATAAAAATGTAACTCTATATCCAAACCCAATAGAATCAAAACTCAATATTCAAATTAACAATACTACCAATAGTAAATTCGAAATTGAAATTGCAGATGTATTAGGTAAAATTGTTTATCGAAATTTAAATGTTCAATCTAACAATGTAGAAGTAAATGCTGTTAATTGGAGTAAAGGGGTATACTTTGTTCAATTAAAATCTATTAATGGAATTGAATTTTTTAAAGTAGTTAAAAACTAAATATTATTTAATTTAATACTGAAAAGCGGTTGATATCAACCGCTTTTTCTATTTTAGCATAATATGAAAAATTTATGTTTCTTTTTATTATTTTTTCCTTTTGTTATAAATGCACAAAACAAGAGTACTTGGAAGTTATATAATGGGTGTAAAAAAGTATTAGAAGGAAATGCTGGTGAACAAAAAACCTATGAAATAAAAAAAGAAAATATTACAAGTTTTAAAATTAAATATTATCCAAAAACTGATAGAAAAAATTGGAATAATACTTTTATCATCATGGATACTAATAGGCTTGAGATTGTCAGAAAGCCTGCTCCAAATAATAAAGTGGTTATTGAAAAGGAACTTATGAATTCTAATACTTCTTTTGTAATTTATATCGTTTCAAAACCAACTGACCCTATACTTGCATCTAAAATAAGAGTGGGTACAGTTCCTTTAGTTTTGATTAAAACTAAAGATTAGTTTTTTGAAAAAATCTATACATGTATTTAGTAAAAACGCCTTGGATAGTTAAACAAATTTTTCCAGAATTTATTTGGAGTATTGATACTAATGAAAAAAATATATACTTAACGTTCGATGATGGACCTCATCCATCTATAACCCCTTTTGTTTTAGAAGTATTAAAAAAATATAATGCCAAAGCAACTTTTTTTTGTATAGGTAAAAATGTAGCAGCTTATAACGATGTTTACAAAAAAATTATTGATGAGGGTCATCGAATAGCAAATCATACCCAACAACATTTAAATGGTTGGAAAAAGGATACAGAAACTTATGTTGAAAATGTAATTTCTGCAAGTAAATTTATCAATAGTAATTTGTTCAGACCACCTTATGGAAAGTTAAAAAGAAATCAAGCATTATCAATTATCGAAAAAAGTTATCAAATTATTATGTGGGATGTTTTAAGTGGAGATTTTGATAAAAATATTTCTAAAGAAAAATGTTTGCAAAATGTTATTTCAAAAACACAACAAGGATCAATTGTTGTGTTTCATGATAGTGAAAAAGCTTTTGAAAAATTATCGTATTGTTTACCAAGAGTGTTAGAACACTTTACTCAATTAGGTTTTACTTTTAAAGAGCTTCCTAATTTTAATTAAGATTTATGCAAAAAAATAGAATTACAAAACTTTTTAATATTGAAATTCCAATTATTCAGGCTGGAATGGTTTGGGCTAGTGGTTGGAAATTAGCTTCAGCTGTTAGTAATGCAGGTGGTTTAGGTTTATTAGGTAGTGGAAGTATGTATCCAGATGTTTTGCAACATCATATTACAAAATGTAAAGTTGCTACAAAAAACCCTTTTGGTGTAAATATTCCATTGATGTATACTGATATTGAGCAACACATTGAAATTATCATCAAAGAAAAAATACCTATAGTTTTTACTAGTGCTGGTAATCCAAAAACGTGGACAAAAATTTTAAAAGATGAGGGTATTATTGTTGTGCATGTTGTGAGTAGTAGTGCATTTGCTTTAAAAGCAGAAAATGCAGGTTGTGATGCAGTAGTTGCCGAAGGATTTGAAGCTGGCGGTCATAATGGAATAGAAGAAACTACTACAATGGTATTAATACCACAAGTTAAAAATGCAATTCAAATTCCATTAATTGCTGCAGGTGGTATTGCTACCGGTAAACAAATGTTAGCTGCAATGGTTTTAGGTGCAAGTGCAGTTCAAATTGGTAGCAGATTTATTTGTACCCCAGAAGCATCTTCACATCAAAATTTTAAAGAAGCTATTTTGCATTCTAACGAAGGAGATACAATGTTGAGTATGAAAAAAACTGTGCCAGTTAGATTACTAAAAAATGATTTTTTTCAACAAATTCGAGAAGCAGAATTACGAGGTGCAAGTGCCGAGGAATTGAATGAAATTTTAGGAAGAGGAAGAGCTAAAAAAGGGATGTTTGAAGGTTTTTTAAATGAAGGCGAATTAGAAGTTGGTCAAGTAAGTAGTATGATAAAAGAAATAAAACCAGCAGCTGATGTTGTAAAAGAAATATGGAATGATTGTTTAAAAGAAAATCAAAACTCAAAAAATTATTTTCATGAATCTTAGTTTAATATCACTTTGTTTTCAAAATCAATAGTGATTATTTTTTCTTCCTGCAAAAACATAATAACCTTCCATAATTTTTGCTTATTAATATGATTAAGTGCTGCGATTAGAGATTTTATTTCAATTACATTTTTATCAAGTTTTTGCTTTATTTGTTGAGCAATTTCTTCAAATTCTTTTGCTGAAATTGCTAATTTTATTTTGTTTAAACAATTATCGCAAATTCCACAATAGGGTTTTGCAGGTGCATTAAAATAACTAGCTATGATTTTACTTCTACAATTTTCTTTTTCATTTATATACTGAATAAAATTTTCAAGTCTTTTTTCAAATTGTTTTTTTCTTTTAAAATAGGCTTCATGGTTGATGTTTAAACTTTCAATATCGGCTCTGTTATTAATAAAATAAATTTGAGGTGTTTCTTTTTTTTCAATATATCTAATGATTGAAAGTTGGTTTAATTTTTTTAAATCATCTATAACTTTTTCATATGATTGATGACTAATTTTGGCAATTTGTTTTTCGCTTATTGAAACTAAATTATTCAAAATACCTGTGTATGATCTTAGTAAGGTTTTTAAAGTAAGTTCAATAGTGGGATGTGTTTTTTCAGCATCCTCTAAAATTATTTTATCTGCTAAAATTTCAATTTTTGAAGGTATAAAAATGCTATCAGTAGGATTGATATGTTCTTCTTGTTCTAAAGTTTTAATTGTATTTAGCACAAGTTGACTATCAAGTTTAAATTTTTTCGAAAAATCTAATAAATCAAAATCATAATACATCCCTTCTCCAATTCCTTGAGGAATTTGTAAATAGTTAGCTAAGGCTTGATAAACTTTTTTGATTTCAGCAAAACTGGGGTATTTAATTGCACTTATATTTTTCAAAGTTTTAATATCAATATTTTCATAAAGTAAAACTGCATAAGATCTCTTATCATCTCGGCCTGCTCTTCCAGCTTCCTGATAATAATTTTCTAAGCAATCAGGAGCATCGTAATGCACTACTGTTCTAACATCTGATTTATCTATTCCCATTCCAAAAGCATTAGTACATACCATTACTCTAATTTCATTTTTTATCCAAGCTTCTTGTTTTTGACTTCTAATTTCATGTTGTAATCCTGCATGATAATAATCTGCAACAAATTTTTGAGTATTCAATAGTTCAGAAACATAGCTGGTTTGTTTTCTGTTTTTACAATACACTACACTACTTCCCGAAACATTTTTTAAAATTTCGTATAGTTTATTGATTTTACTTTCTACTTTAAAAACAGAATAGGATAAATTATTTCTTTCGAACGACTGTTGAAATATTTCTGGCTTATGTAATGCTAAGTTTTCAATAATATCGTTTTGAACTTTAAGTGTTGCTGAGGCTGTTAATGCAATAATGGGAACTTTTGGAAAAATTTCTTTTAACTGAATAATTTTAGCATAAGAAGGCCTAAAATCATAACCCCACTGACTAATACAATGTGCTTCATCAACAGCGATGAGGGAAACATTACAATCAGCAATATATTCTCTAAAAATTTTGCTTTCTAATCGCTCTGGCGAAACATATAAAAATTTATAATGACCACTAATTGCATTATCTAAAACTTGAATAACTTCTTTATAATTTAAACTGCTATTTAAAGCAATAGAATTAATACCACGTTTTTGCAACCCACTCACTTGATCTTTCATTAAAGCAATAAGTGGAGAAATAACCACACACATTCCTTCTTTCATTAAAGCGGGTACCTGAAAGCAAATTGATTTGCCACTTCCAGTGGGTAATAAAGCTAGCACATCCTTATTGTTTATTACAGCATTAATAATATTTTCTTGAAGTCCTTTAAAAGATTCAAAAT
>JANLVQ010000242.1:0-4112 GCA_031364085.1 Chitinophagaceae bacterium | reverse complement strand
AATCAAGCAACAGGAACAGCAGCAATTAATTATGCTTACACTTATAATATGGCTTCCATTTTTTTTGATTTTGGAACAGCAGGTAATGGTAAAGTTTTTTATTGGGATGATGTTATTTTATTAGCATCAAATCAAGCAGGGTTAACATTACCATTAGACTTTCAATCAACCACTTTAAACTACACATTTACCAATTTTGATGGTGGTAATACTACAGTTATAAATAATCCATTTCCAACTGGAATAAATACTAGTACAAAAGTGGGCAAAATGGTAAAAAGTGCAGGTCAGCCTTGGGGTGGAAGTTGGATTGGATTAGATGCACCAATAAACTTTACTTCTAACATTATGAAAATGAAAGTTTATTCTCCAAGAGTTGGAGCAAAAGTTTTGCTTAAAATAGAAAACCAAACAAATGGTGCACTAAATTATGAAAAAGAAGTGTTAACTACTGTTGCCAATGGATGGGAAGAAATGACTTTTGATATGAGTGGAAGAAACATGGCAAATACTTATCAAAAAATTGTTTTAATTTTTGATTTAGGCACTATGGGAGATGGTTCTCCAAACTTTACTTTTCATTTTGATGACATCAGAATTAACTAAAAATATAAAATCATAGATCATGATAAAAAATAAAAATATTTTCACTTTATTGTTAACTTTTATTATAGGCTTTAGCAGTTGTACAAAAGAAAAATTTTCATTTGGAGATATTAAAGCTCCAACTGGTTTAACCTTAACAACTGTTATAGCAGGAGTAAATACAATCAATCCGGATGGAGATGGAACTGGTTTTGTTCAAATTACTGCAACAGCATCAAATGCTTTAACTTATAATATTGATTTTGGAGATGGTTCTAAACAAGTTGTTTCTTCTGGAAGCATTAACTATAAATACACAACTCCAGGCACAAACGAATACACTATCATTGTTAATGCAATTGGAACAGCAGGCGAAACATCTACTATAAGTAAAAAAATAAAAGTATTTGTTGCTTTTGAAATTCCTGCAACAATGGTTCAAAATTTAACAAATGGTTCTTCTAAAATTTGGGTTACAGATAAAGATGCATTTGGACATTTTGGTGTAGATGATCCTGCCCGTTTAAGTTCTGACCCAGGGGCATGGTGGTATGCAGCATCTCCAAATTCAAGAGAGGCCTGTGCTTATGATGATGAAATTACTTTTTCAAAAGATGTAATCAATAGAATTTCTATGAATGTGAATAATAAAGGAACTTCATTTTCAATAGGAGCAGCAACAAGCTTTTATGGATTTGCAGGAAGTGATGGTTGTTATTCAATAAATACAGGTGGAACAAAACTATTAGCATTTAGTGCTGCAACTTCTGGTTATTCAATTGCTAATTCTACACAAATTCAGTTTAAAGTTCCTGGAAATGGAATTATTAATTTTGGTACTGGAGGTGTTAATTATGAAATTTTATCAATTACAAATACATCAATGCTTATAAGAAACGTTGGTGCAGATTCTAATTCTTGGTATCAAAAACTTAAAGTAAAACCTTAATAAATAATGAAAATGAATTTAATATTAATTAGTTTCTTAGCAATTTTAGCTTCATGCTCAAAAGGTGATACTGGTACAACTCCACCAAATGTTGCTCCTACAAATTTAACTTTAGTAGCAAATGTTAGTATAGATAATAGTGGTAATGTAAATTTTACTGCTTCAGCAACAAATGCTATTAGTTATGATTTTGATTTTGGGAATGGAGTTTTTCAAACTGTTGCTGGTGGTGTTGTAACTTATAAATACCCTGCTGGAGGCAATTATACAGTAAATGCTATAGCTAAAAGCTCATCAAATTTAACAACATCAAAATCCATACTAATTACAGTAATGGTTACTCAATCTTTAGTGTGGGCTGATGAATTTAATACAGCCGGTGCACCTGATGCTACAAAATGGGGATATGATATAGGCACTGGTTCAGGTGGTTGGGGAAATAACGAATTACAATACTATACAAATAGAACAGACAATGTAGAGGTTTCTGGTGGCACATTAAAAATCATAGCAAAAAAAGAAACTTATAGTGGAAGTGCTTATACTTCTGCAAGGTTATTATCTCAAAATAAATTTTCTTTTAAATATGGCAAAGTAGAAACAAGGGCCAAACTTCCTGCTGGAGTTGGAACATGGCCTGCAATTTGGATGTTAGGAAATAATATTCCAACTGTTGGTTGGCCAGCTTGTGGTGAAATAGATATTATGGAACATAGAGGCAGTGAATTGAATAAAATTTTTGGAACAGTTCATCATCCTGGTCATTCAGGTGGTAACGCAGATGGTGGAACAAAAGTTATATCAAACGCAACTACTGAATTTCATATTTATAGAATGGAATGGAGTGCAAGCACTATAAAGTTTTATATTGATGATGTAATATTTTACACATTTTCTAATAATTCTAGTTTACCTTTTAATCAAAACTTCTTTCTTCTTTTAAATTTTGCAATGGGTGGAAATTTTGGTGGAACAGTAGATCCAGCATTTACAAATGCAACTTTTGAAATTGATTACATTCGAGTTTATCAATAGTTAGTACCTCATCATCGAAAGTATTCATAAATAATTTATTATTTGATGGATACTTTTTTTAATAAAGCATTTTTAGCTGATATGAATAACACATTAACCAAATTAGCAAACTTCATTATCAAAAATTGGATTTTTGCACTATTAATTATCACTATTTTATTTGTTGGAATTTTATCTTCAAGAAAGCCGAAAACTATAGATGAAAATGTAGAAGCTTTATTGCAAAAAATGACATTGGATGAAAAGATTGGTCAGATGAACCAATACAATGGCTTTTGGGATGTTACTGGCCCATTGCCAAAAAATGGGGATGCTGCATTAAAGTATGAACATTTACGAAAAGGATTAGTTGGTGCTGTATTAAATGTAAGAGGCGTAGATAAAGTTAGAAAATTACAAGAAATTGTAGTTAACGAAACCAGACTTGGCATACCATTGTTATTTGGATTTGATGTGATACATGGATTTAAAACTATATTTCCAATTCCATTAGCTGAAGCAGCTAGCTGGGATTTAGAAGCAATAGAAAAATCAGCAAGAGTTTCTGCTACAGAAGCTGCTGCTGCAGGCATAAATTGGACTTTTGCTCCAATGCTTGATGTTACAAGAGATGCTCGTTGGGGAAGAGTGATGGAAGGTGCAGGAGAAGACCCATTTTTATGTTCAAAAATTGGTGTAGCAAGAATAAAAGGATTTCAAGGAGAAAAATTAAGCGATAACAATACTATCGCTGCAACTGCTAAACATTTTGCTGGTTATGGTTTTGTAGAAAGTGGAAAAGATTATAATACAGTAGATGTTGGAACGGTTACTTTATTCAACACAATATTCCCACCATTTCAAGCTGCTATAGAAAACAATGTTCAGACCGTAATGAATTCTTTTAATGTTGTTAATGGTGTGCCTGCAACTGCAAATTCTTTTTTACAAAGAGATGTATTAAAGGGCAAATGGAATTTTAAAGGGTTCGTTGTATCAGATTGGGGTTCTGGATTAGAAATGATTAATCATGGATTTGCAAAAGACTTAGAACAAGTTGCCGAACTAACTGCAAATGCTGGATCTGATATGGATATGGAATCTTATGCTTTTGTTCGTCATCTAAAACAATTAGTTAATTCAGGAAAAGTAAATATTAAAGTAATTGATGAAGCAGTTAGAAGAATTTTGAGAGTAAAATTCGAGTTGGGTTTGTTTGATAATCCATATCTCTACTGCGATAGTTTAAGAGAGCAGCAAAATACAAATACCAAAGAATTTCATGAAGTGGCTTTAGATGTTGCTAAAAAATCAATTGTGCTTTTAAAAAATGAGAATAACATCTTGCCACTAAAAAAAGAACAAAAAAATATTGGTGTAATTGGAGTTCTGGCAGAAGAAAAAAATAGCCCATTAGGTTCGTGGCGTTTAGCATCGAAAGATAGTAGTGCAGTTTCTGTGTTAGAAGGATTATCGAAATACACCAACAATGTTACTTATGCAAAAGGTGCTGCATTAAGTTTAAATGCAACCAATTTTATTGATGAGGTTGTAATTAATGAAA
>JANLVQ010000228.1:0-3395 GCA_031364085.1 Chitinophagaceae bacterium | reverse complement strand
TCCTTCGCCAAATATAATATCAAATTCTGCAAATCTAAACGGTGGAGCCACTTTATTTTTTACCACTTTAACCTTAGAACGATTACCTACTGCTACATCTCCATCTTTAATTTGAGACACTCTTCTAATATCTAATCTAATGGAAGAATAGAATTTCAAAGCATTACCACCAGTTGTAGTTTCTGGGTTGCCAAATATTACGCCTATTTTTTCTCTCAACTGATTAATAAAAATACAAACAGTATTGGTTTTGTGAATAGTGGCCGTAAGCTTTCTTAAAGCCTGACTCATTAACCTTGCTTGTAATCCCATTTTACTATCACCCATTTCACCTTCTAACTCACTTTTAGGAACCAATGCTGCAACAGAATCTATTACAACAACATCTAAAGCACCAGATAAAATTAATCTGTCGGCAATTTCTAATGCTTGTTCACCATAGTCGGGTTGAGAGATTAATAAACTATCTACATCAACACCAAGTTTACGAGCATAGCTACTATCAAACGCATGTTCAGCATCTATAATTGCACAAATGCCACCCTTTTTTTGTGCCTCTGCAATAATGTGTATTGCTATGGTAGTTTTACCACTACTTTCTGGGCCATAAATTTCAATTACCCTACCTTTTGGTACACCACCAACCCCAAGGGCTGTGTCTAAACCAATAGAACCCGTGCTAATAACTTCTAATTCTTGTTCTACTCTTTCGTTCATCATCATTACACATCCTTTTCCATAATCTTTATCTAACTTATCAATAGTAAGTTTTAGTGCTTTTAGTTTGTCGGTATTGATGTTTGTGCTGCTCATTTTTTTACTCATTTTATTATTCAAATGTAATTAGAGTGTAAAACTATGAAGAAAAATTTATAAACACTAAAATATTTAGTATTTGTTTGCTAATTATTTTTGGATGATGATTTTGCATTCAGAAAATGTAATGTTAGAGTTGGATAATCTCACCACTTTCTATTTATTTTACCACTACAATTTATGAAACTAAAACAGCAACTGAATTTCTTTCGCTGTAACGTCTCCTTGCAAAGCGTTTTGTGTATAAGCCAAGGGACGTTGCGATTGTAGAATAAACGTCATTATTGTTTGTTATATTTCGTCTTACTGGCACTAATGCAAATATATTGTTGTTTGGCTTTTGTACTATATATTACAACGTCCCTTGGTTTACTCACATTGCTTTAGTAAGGAGACGTTGTCTGGGAAGATATGCAGATAATACGGTGAACAATGTTTTTAAAATAATTAAGATATTTTTTAATTACTTACAAATAGAAAAAGCATATAGTATTGGAAACTATCATAAGCAATTTAGAGTTTCATTACAAAATACAACTCCAACAGTTTTACAAGTTGAACAACTCCATTTTTTAATTTCAGATATTAAGTTTGAAGAAAGTTTAAGTTACCATCTAAAACGTGTCAAAGACATTTTTGTATTTGGCTGCACTGTTGCTCTAAGGGTTAGTGATTTGATGAAACTTCAACAAAAAAATATTACTACACATGGAGAAGAAACCTATTTAAGTTTATTCACACAAAAAACAAATGCACTCATTCAAATTCCTTTACCTAATTATGCAGTTGAGATATTAAAAAAATATAAAGGTAAAAATGGAAAATATTTATTGCCAAGATTATCGAATACCAATCTTAATATTCAAATTAAAAAACTAATTCATAAAGCAGGATGGGATTATTCGGCTGTTAAGGTAATTAGCAAACAAGGAAAACTAGTTGAACTTAAAAATAAAAATGGTAATGTTTGGAAATTCTATGAACATATAACTGCTCATACCATGCGAAGAACAGCAATTACAACATTACTTATTTTAGGTGTTCCAGAAATTATTGTAAGAAATGTTTCTGGTCATGCACCAGGAAGTAAAGAGTTTTATAAATATGTATCCATAGCACAAAGTTATTTAAACAAAGAAGTAAAGATTGCTCATCAAAAACTTATGCTTTATACACATGAAAAAGAAAATAAATGCTAGTGAAATTGTTCAAAATATTCACTTTTTAGCTAATTTCACGATGTAGATGAGTTCTTTGAAACTTGCAATATTATTAAATTGTATTGTGTTTTCGTTATTATCCGTTCGGACTTACAATGAGTGGTATAAGTTCTAAAGCTGAAAGTACACTTGCTAACAAATACAAATACAATGGTAAAGAAGAACAAAGGCAAGAGTTTAGTGATGGAAGTGGGCTAGAGTGGTTGGATTATGGGGCAAGGATGTATGATGACCAAATAGGAAGATGGCATGTGCAAGATAATAAAGCTACAAAGTATGCAGAGTATTCTCCTTACAACTATGCTCTTGATAATCCAATTAGATTTATTGACCCCGATGGAAATGATATAACTGATTTGATACAGGATGCTTGGGATAATACTCCTGAAGGCGGAATTAATAGTTTTATCGTTCAAGGTGGTCAACTTCAACAAGACCCTAAGGCGGACGAAATAAGAAATAAGTATAAACAGATGATTGCAGATGCAAAAAAGGAGGGGAAATATTTTTCTGCTGATAATCTACAATATTTTATTGATGGTAAAGGGGGTACAAAAAATGTTCCTTTAAGCACTCTAAATAATTTTGGTGCATTTACTTCAAGTGTTGAAAAGAATAAATCAAGATTTGAAAAACAAATAGAAGAAGTGGCATATAAGCTCAAAGATGGAGAGTCCCAAGTAATACAAGATTATTGGGATGCAGTAGTTGACCCTGGTGTTTTCTCTGAATTATATTATGCCAGTGGAAAAAGCCAGGTCACTTCAACAGGAAAAATTACGGTTACAAGAAAAGGGAAT
Organism: Chitinophagaceae bacterium; assembly: GCA_031364085.1. Classification (GTDB taxonomy): domain Bacteria; phylum Bacteroidota; class Bacteroidia; order Chitinophagales; family Chitinophagaceae; genus CAIVPM01. The sequence goes on along the minus strand of JANLVQ010000228.1, from coordinate 559 downwards.
GAAATTATAATTAGCGGGACTGTTGCGAATGTTTGGAAAGACCCATATAATTGGAATGCCGGGATGTCAGCATATATTCCTGGGCATGGAAACATATCGGATAATGATGGAATTTATTTAGAACAAAATGGTGGAGCTAAATCATACATGCTAATGAGTTCTTGGAATACAAGTGTTACTGGTAAAATTACGATACGTTCATACTGGTTTGACAGTGTTAACATTAATTGGAAATAACAATAAATTTATGGCAATTAACAAACAGAAATATTTGCCCTTAATTCCTTTGATAGGAATAATTGCATTTTTATTTTATAAGAATATTTACTTAGAATTTGAGCCCACTATATTTGAAGGTAATTCTTATAAAAAGATAGAAGTTAATAGTCTGTTTTATAAAAATCTCAAAATAGTGTTAGACTATAATAATATCAATAATAAAATTGATGAAGAAGGTAAAGTTTTAGTTAAGCGTAATCTTAGTGTAGACAAAGAGTCATTATTTAATTATACTAAAAAAGCACTTGACACCGCATGGTTAAATTCACATAAAAGTTTT
>JANLVQ010000227.1:0-1882 GCA_031364085.1 Chitinophagaceae bacterium | reverse complement strand
AATTATTTTATCTTTTGTTTCAATATTTCTTTGATATGTATAAGCACTTTTGGCAATTTCATCTTGCATAAAACCTTGTTCAATAGCTGCTACACTGCCACCTAATGTATCTATTTTTTTGATTAGCTCCCAAGATTTTTGTTCAACTTCATTGGTTAAATTTTCAATGAAATAACTTCCAGCTAAAGGGTCAACAGTATCAGTAACTCCACTTTCAAAAGCAACAATTTGTTGTGTTTTTAAAGCAATACCTGCAGCTTGTTCGGTAGGTAAGCTAAGTGCTTCATCATATCCATTGGTATGTAAGCTTTGTGTACCACCTAAAACTGCTGCAAGTGTTTGAATGGTAACTCTTGCAATATTATTTAATGGTTGTTGGGCAGTTAATGTGCTTCCACCTGTTTGTGTATGAAAACGAAGCATCATGGCTTTTTCATCTGTGGCTCCTAAATCTTTCATCATCTTAGCCCACATTCTTCTTGCAGCTCTAAATTTTGCAACTTCTTCAAATAAATTGTTATGGGCATTAAAGAAAAATGATAATCTTTTTCCAAAAACATTAATATCTAAACCTTTTGCTAAAGCTGCTTGTACGTATGCTTTACCATTACTTAATGTAAAAGCAATTTCTTGAACTGCAGTACTGCCAGCTTCTCTGATATGATAGCCTGAAATTGAAATGGTATTCCATTTTGGTAATTCTTTACTGCACCATTCAAAAATATCTGTGATAATTCTCATAGATGCTTTTGGAGGATAGATATAAGTTCCTCTTGCAGCATATTCTTTTAAAATATCATTTTGTATGGTTCCTGTAATCTTTTTTAAGTCGGCACCTTGTTTTTTTGCTAATGCAACATATAGAGCTAATAAAATAAATCCACTTGCATTAATTGTCATAGATGTTGAAACTTTTTCTAACTTAATACCAGCAAAAAGTTGTTCCATATCTTCAATGCTATCAATTGCAACACCAACTTTACCAACTTCTCCATCTGCTAATTCGTGATCACTATCGTAACCAATTTGTGTTGGTAAATCAAAAGCTACGCTTAAACCCATTACTCCTTGTGATAGTAAATAATGGTATCTTTTATTACTCTCTTCTGCAGTTGAAAATCCTGCATATTGCCTCATGGTCCAAAGTTTGCCACGGTACATATCCTGCTGAATTCCTCTTGTAAATGGGAATTGGCCTGGGAGGGATTTGTCTATAGTCCATGGTACATTGTCCATGTATGATGGATTATTAATTTCAGTATAGATTTCTTTTATTTCAATTCCAGAGTCGGTATATTTTTTATTCATTGCTAATAATTATTTGGAGATTACATTATTTTTTTAGCTTCATCTGCTAATACTTGGCTAACTATATCTGCTAATTTCCCTTTCCTATCATTCATTAAAAAATCTAAAATAATTTTATTCAAATCACCACCTGTAGCATGTTCTGGCAATGAAGCGGCAATTTGATTGATGATAAGCATGTTTTGTTCTTTTAAATTTTTTAAAGCATTCCATGCATCACTACTCACATAAATTTGTTGAGAGAGATTATAATCAAATTCTTCTCTAATGGTTTGTAGCAACAACATTTGCATATCTCTGGCAGTTGCATTTGAAACATTTAATCGAGCAATTAAATTATTTAAAGCAATTCTATTGCTCAAAACAATTAGTCTTTCATAGGCTTGCAGTTGAATTTGCTTGGAGTGGTCAGATGCTATTTCTTTTTTTGTTTCTTGTTTAAAAAATCTAAACCAAACATAAAAAGAACCCATTATAAAAATGACTATTGATAAAATAAATAAATTGTTGAACTCCATTTGATTTTTTTACAAATATAGTTTCTGATATTGGGTTTGCTCAATCATTCGAGTTC
>JANLVQ010000212.1:0-12417 GCA_031364085.1 Chitinophagaceae bacterium | reverse complement strand
CTTTTGATAAAACTGCAAAACTTTTAGGTTTGCCATATCCTGGTGGACCATTAATTGATGAGTATGCAAAAATGGGGAATCCTAAGGCTTTCAAATTTGCAGAGCCACAAATTTCTGAATTGAATTTTAGTTTTAGTGGATTAAAAACATCTGTTCTGTATTTTTTACAAAAACAAAGTACTGATTTTATTGCAAAAAACCTCAATGATTTGTGTGCCTCTATTCAACAAACTATTTGCAATATATTAATCAATAAAATGAAAAAAGCTATTCAACAAACAAGCATAACAAATATATGCTTAGCAGGTGGTGTAAGTGCAAATACTGGTTTAAGAAAAGCTTTTGAATTATTAGGAGAAGAAAAAAAATGCAATGTATTTATTCCAAAATTTGAATACTGCACAGATAATGCTGCAATGATTGCTATTACTGGATATTATAAATATTTAGCAAACGATTTTGTTGAATTAGATTTTTCGCCAAGTGCAAGAAATGTTTGGTAATTATTTAAGTAAAACTGTTGCATAAGCTACCAGTCCTTCTTCTCTTCCAACAAATCCCATTTTTTCTGTTGTTGTAGCTTTAATAGAAATATCTTTTAAAGAAATACCACAAATATTTGCTATGGTTTCTTGCATTGCAGTTACGTATGGTTTTATTTTAGGAGATTCTAAACAAAGTGTAGAATCAATATTAATTAATTCGTATCCTTCAGCTTCGATTAATTCCATTGATTTTGCAAGTAAAATTTTGCTATCAATATTTTTAAACTCATTTGATGTATCTGGAAAATGAGTTCCAATATCCCCTAAACATGCAGCACCTAATAATGCGTCGCAAATAGCGTGTAATAACACATCTGCATCACTATAACCTAAAGCACCTTTATGATGTGGAATTTTAACTCCTCCAATCCATAAATCTCTGCCTTCAACTAATTGATGAAAATCAACACCTGAACCTATTCTCATAATATTTGTTTCAAATCAATAAATAAAAAAACCACAGATTAAAATCTGTGGTCAAATATCTATAAATAAATTTATCTATCACTATCTGGGTCTAATTCAAAAGAAATTCCAAAACGAACGGTGTTGTTCAATGGATTTTGAGAAACTCCTGAACCTGAAGGAACCAAATATGAAAAATTAAAATTCATCACATTGTATTTTATTCCTGCACCAATGGTAAAATATTTACGATTTCCTTCAGATTTATCTTCCATAAAATAACCTGCACGAAAAGAGAATTGATCGTTATAAACATATTCTGCACCTACAGAAACTTGTAACGACTTCATAATACCATTTCCATCACTGAAAGATTTGCCCCAACTACTAATAACACTATTACTTCTATATTCTGCTAAACTTACTGAATCCCGATACTGATCTCCTGTTGCTAAAGGAGGAGCTGGAACTAATAATTTATTAATATCAAATGCCAAATTCAATTTATTTACTTCATCAATAGCATAGGTATATTGAAACCCAATTCCAAAGTTAGCAGGTATATAATCTTTGTTTTGGTTATCGTTAGTATATCCAATTTTTGAACCTAAATTACTTAATGAAACGCCCCAAGCAAAACCACCACCATTTTTTTCTGTAACACCATCATAATACAAAGAAATATCTCCAGCAATTGCATTGCCTGCTTTGTAATTCACTCCACCTACATTACCTGATACAAGATTTGAATTGATATATCTTAAAGCAACACCTAAACTTAAACGATCGCTTAATTTTCTGGCATAACCAAAATCAAATGCCATTTCTCTTGGTCGAAATTGTGAAATATTATTTCCTGCATAATCTGTAAATTGAATATTACCCAAACTAAAGAAACGTAATGAAGCACCAATAGCACTTTGACCATCACCTAATTTGGTATTAAAACCTAAAGTTGCTAAATAAACATCACTTAAACCTAAAGCTTTTAACCAGGGTGCATAGGTAAACCCTACTGAGGTTTTATTTTTAGAAAATGGAGTTTTTGCTAAATTCCAAAAACTAGAATAAGCATCAGGAGTTGTTGCAATTCCCATATCTCCCATGCCTGAAGCACGAGCATCTGGTGAAATACGTAAAAAAGGAACCGCTGTGGTTCTTGGATTTACTGTTTCAATAACAGTAGTTTGTGCAAATAGCTTTTGATTAGAAATAATAAACAAAAAAGCAATACTAAAATATGCAAAACATCTTCTCATTTCGGGATAGAGTTTAATTAATCAATAAAAATACAGCGTAGATGTTTAGTCAATAAGTCGGTTTAGAGCAGATTTAAAGGTTTTTCAGTATCTGACAAGATTTAATATGCAATAATAATATAAATTTAGCCAGTTCAAAAAAAATATTCAATGTTTTTTTATAAAAGAACCATGCAATTAAATTGAATATTAATATAATAACGTAGATAATAAAATTTTAGTACTTAAAACAAAAGTCTTTTATTAACCAGAATTTAACTACACAGCACAACATAAAGAAATAAAATAAGAGTTTTAATATATTAAAAGAAAGATAATTTAGTTTTTTTATAACAATGTCAAAACTATCTTTGAACAGTAAAAAGAATTAACATTTAAAATTTTATTTCATCATTCGCCTTTGAACATATATTTTTACCCCATCTAATTATTAAATTTATTTAATTTTCATTTATGCAAATGCAAACAGTTGTAAAGAATTGTTTTTTGATACTCAGTATTGCTGGTGTTATGGTATCATGTAATAAAAAATCTGGCGGTACCAAAAAGGGTGAATCAAGTGTTACAGGTTGGAAGTATAACGACAAGACACAAGGTAATTTTAATGTACCAAAACCTAAGGATGTTAAAACTGCCCCAGGCTTAATTTTTGTTCAAGGGGGTACTTTCATGATGGGGCAATCTCAAGAAGATGTGATGTTAGAATGGAATAATGTTCCAAAAAGAATGACTGTTAACTCTTTTTTTATTGATAAAACAGAAATTGCAAACGTTCACTACCGAGAGTTTTTATATTGGCATGAAAATGTTTTTCCAGATAATGAAGCCATGCTTGCTGCAATTCGCCCTGATAGTTTAGTTTGGAGAAGTGAACTTTCTTACAACGAACCTTATGTAGAATATTATTTCAGACATCCAACATTTAACTACTACCCTGTAGTTGGTGTAAATTGGAAACAAGCTGAACGTTTTTGCCAATGGAGAACTGATAGAGTAAATGAATTAGAATTAATAAAATTGGGTTTCTTAGATCCAAAAACTCATATTAAAAAAGAACTAAACGGTGCTGGTCAAGATAATTTCGTTTACGATGCCTATTTAATGGGTGAATATACTGCAGCCCCAGGACCCAAAATTAAAGGCGGGAAAAGTCCTTTAAAAGATGCTCAAGGCAAACCAAGAAAAGTAGTTAAGTTTGAAGATGGTTTAATGTTTGGTAAATATCGTTTACCATCTGAAGCAGAATGGGAATATGCAGCATTTGGCTATATTGGTCAAAATCCGCAAAAGAAATTTAACGCTAAGAAAAGAGGTGAAGAAGTTCATGCAAACAAACAAATGTATCCATGGAATAATGATGGATGGGATAATATGAGATACACTAAACGTGGTGCAAACCAAGGTGCATTTTTAGCTAACTTTAAAAGAGGTGCTGGTGATTTTATGGGAGTTGCAGGAGGTTTGAATGATAATGGAGCTTACACTTGTGAAGTTGATGTTTATTCACCAAATACTTTTGGCCTATATAATATGGCTGGAAATGTAAATGAATGGGTTGCTGATGTTTACAGACCTTTAAGAGATGATATTGAAGATATTTCTGGTGTTCGTGGAAACGTGTTTAAAGTTGTTGATGTTTCAAAAGGACAAGGAAACTTAAGAGATAGTTTAGGTAGAATTATTACAGTTAGTCAACCTGACTCTGTTCTAAGAAACAGAAGAAATTATCAAAGATCTTATGCCATAAACTTTTTAGATGGAGATTCATTATCCGGTGCCGATTATGGTTATGGAATTACAACATTAATTTCTGATAAATCAAGAGTGTATAAAGGTGGTAGTTGGAACGATTTACCTTATTGGTTAAGTCCTGGAACCAGAAGATATTTAGAAGAAGAACAATCAAGCAGCACTATTGGATTTCGTTGTGCAATGGACCATGTAGGTTCTCCTGCAGGAACAAGTGTGAAAGATAAATCTGGTAACTCCTTCCCAACAAGAAAAGCAAAAAGAACTTAAGGACAGGATAAAACAGCTCATCGTAAAAGATGAAGAGTTTAACAAAAGCCATCTTGCAAAAGGTGGCTTTTTGTTTTATCACATTTCACAACAATAATTATTGCAAGTTTATTTACTTTGTAGCGAAAGATAAATTATGGGTAAAATAGCAATTAATATAGCAACAGGAAGTTTACAACAAGCCGAAATGGTTGTTGGCATTGATTTAGGTACAACTAATAGTTTAGTAGCAATAGTTCATCCAGAAACTAAACAACCCATTTGTTTAAAAGAACATAACGCCAATGCCATTGTTCCCAGTGTAATTTATTTTGATGAAGCCGATAATATTATTGTTGGTGAGGTTGCACACCAGCAATTAGAAATAAACCCAGCCAACACTATTTTTTCTGCAAAAAGATTAATGGGAAAAAGTTATAACGACTTAAAAACAAAGGCATCTTACTACACTTATAAAATCATTGATAATGATACTGAAAGCTTAGTAAAAGTTGAAGTAAATAATAAGTTCTACTCTCCTATTGATTTGTCATCATTCATTTTAAAAGAATTAAAAAACAGAGCCGAACATATTTTAAAAACTCCTGTAACTAAAGCTGTAATTACCGTTCCAGCTTATTTTAATGATGCACAAAGACAAGCAACTAGAGATGCAGGCAAACTTGCAGGATTGGATGTTTTAAGAATTATCAACGAACCTACAGCAGCAAGTCTATCTTATGGTTTGGGTATAGATACATCAAATGAAAAAACAATTGCAGTTTATGATTTAGGTGGAGGCACTTTCGACATTTCTATTTTAAAAATTACCAACGGAATTTTTGAAGTTCTTAGTACAAATGGAGATACTTATTTAGGGGGAGATGATTTTGATAAAGCCATAGTTGATTATTGGTTGAATGAAAATATTAATTTACAAGAAATTTATCAATCAGATAAATCTTTTGCTCAAACTTTAAGATTACAAGCAGAAGCAGCAAAAAAATATTTAAGTGAACATGATGAATTTAAATTTATCATAAATAATCATCAACTGTTTATCAACCAAACCACTTTCAACGAACTCATACAGCCCTTTATTCAAAAAACAATTGAGTGTTGTACAAAAGCAATGAAGGATGTTGAGTTAGATTTCAATGAAATTGAAACAGTTGTTTTAGTTGGAGGAAGCACCAGAGTTCCTGCAGTAAAAAAAGCTGTGAAAGATTTTTTTAAAACAGAAATTAACGATACAATTAATCCTGATGAAGTAGTTGCTTTAGGTGCAGCAATTCAAGCAGATATTTTAGCAGGAAATAACAAAGAATTTTTATTATTAGATGTAACTCCTTTAAGTTTAGGATTAGAAACTATGGGTGGATTGATGGATGTGTTGATTCCTAGAAATTCAAAAATTCCAAACAAAGTTTCTCGACAATATACCACTCAAAAAGATGGACAAAGTAGTATGAGAATATCAGTATTTCAAGGTGAACGAGATTTAGTAAAAGACAATAGAAAGCTAGCTGAATTTAATTTTACAGGAATACCAGGAATGCCGGCTGGCTTACCAAAAGTTGAAGTGAGTTTTTTAATTAATGCTGATGGAATTTTAACTGTGTCAGCAAAAGAATTAAGAAGTGGTGTTGAACAAAGTGTTGAAGTAAAACCTCAGTATGGCTTAACTGATACAGCTGTTGAAAAAATGCTGTTAGAAAGTATTACACATGCTAAAGATGATATTGAAACCAGAGCATTAATTGAAGCTAAAACAGAAGGTGAGCAAATAATAAGTGTTACAGAAAAATTTATTCAAAAAAATTTAAGCATATTATCGAAAGATGAAATTCTTGCTACAGCAAATGCTTTACAAGCATTACAATTGTCATTAACTATGAATGATAAAAATTTAATTCAAATAAAAATTGAGGAACTGAATGAAATTTCTCGTCCATTTGCCGAAAGAGCTATGGATGCTGCAGTAAGCAATGCTTTGAGTGGAAAATCGATATTATAATTTTGAATTATTCAATAATATTTCATGCAATGCTAACACTTGAGGAATTACTAAATGTTCATCGTCATTTATAATGAGGTAATCACAAAGTTTTTTGGTAATTTCTTCGTCTTGTTGTTTATCCATTCTTAATTCAACTTCTTCTTGAGTTGTGTTATCTCTTGTAATAACTCTTTCAACTCTTATTTTTTTTGGTGCAAGCACTCCTATAATACAATCTAATTCTTTATTACTTCCAGATTCGAATAATAAAGCTGCTTCTTTAATTACATAATTTGAATGTTGTTGATTTGCCCAATCTTCACTAGCTTTTATGGTATGAGGATGTACAATACTATTGAGTAAGCCTAATTTTTTTTCATCTTTAAAAACTATATTAGCTAATTTTTTTTTATCTAAAATTTCATTTGAATAAATATTTTTTCCAAAAGCTACTATCATTTTTTTTTTAATTGCATCATTTGTATTCATAATTTGTTTTGCATTGCTATCTGCATCAAAAACAGGAATGCCTAATAACATAAATATTTTGGCTACAGTTGTTTTACCTGAACCTATACCTCCTGTTAATCCTACTTTATACATAAATACATTTTATCAAAATTAAAGCATAAAAAAATCCTAAACATAATAAGCATTTAGGATTTAAAATTTTATTCTGGAAAAAATTATGCTGAAGCTTTGTTAGCAGCAATGCTCCACTCCTGACTAATGGCAGATTTTTCAACTTTTAAATAGCTACCAGGGTTTACTTCAATTTGCAAAGTGCCATCTTCATTAATTTTATAAATTGAAGCATGAATACCAGCAATAGTAACCACTTTATCGCCTTTCTTTAAATTTTCAATAAATGATTTTTGCTCTTTAGCTTTTTTAGCTTGAGGACGAATCATGAATAACCAAAAAACTAAAATCATTCCTCCAATCATTAAAAAAGAAAAATAAGGAGATTGCTGAGTAGATGCATCTAACAAGTAAAATAGAACTGTCATATTTGATATTTATTATTGTGAAAATTTATTTTGGTTCGTGTGGTACAACTAATTTATCGTTGCTTTCGCAATTGGTAATTATACCAGAAAATTTAAGTACTCTTTCTTTTTCATTACTCGTGTTTGATACTACTAAAATTGATTTGCTTACCTGATCGCAAAATTTTTTACTATCAAAATTTGCAGTAACCCAACCTTCTTTATTTGGCAAAATAGCTGATTTGCTATAATCTGCAACTGTACAACCACAGCCTGGTCTAACTTCAGATAACACTAAAGGCTTATTGCCAGTATTAATAAATTTATATGTAAAGGATTTTTTGTCGCCTTGCTTAATACTATCAAAGTTAAAAGTTGTATCGATCCATTTTATTGTAGTGAAGTTTGCAGTATCAAATGCTGTGTTAACATTTATTTTTTTATTTTTTGCTTCGTTATTGCAAAAACAAAAAATGATAGTGACAATGAATAAATAAATAATTTTTTTCATGAGTTCAAAATTATTTTTTTACTTTTTTAAAATCTACTTTATTAATCTTTCCCTGTGCTAGTAATTCTTTGTGTAAATTATCTAAAATACCGTTTACAAATTGACCACTTTGCACCGTACTATATTCTTTTGCAATATCGATGTATTCGTTAATGGTAACTTTAGTTGGAATAGTTTCAAAATATAACAATTCAGATAAACCCATTTGTAAAATTATCATATCGATTGATGCAATGCGATCTGCATCCCAATTTTTAAACTTTGGTGTAATGAGTTCAAGCAAATACTCTTTCTTTTCTAAACAAGTGTTTAAAAGGGTTTTGGCATAATTTAATTTATCTTTATCAATAAGTTCTAAAAATTTTAATGCTTGAATTTTATTGAAATAACTATTGATTACTGTTTGTAACATTTCTGAATCGTCATCCCAATTATCAAAATTATATTCTGCACCAGAAATAAATAATTCTGATTGTAACATAATGTTGTTAAAAATAAAACTCAACATTTCTAACTCTTCTTTTCTATCTCGTTTTTGTTGATTTATGTAAACTTGATATTCTTTAGTTTCTATTAGTTGACTAAATAATTTTCGGATAATATCACTTTCACAAATACTAGTTGTTTTATAAGTTTCAATAGCATTTTGGTAAGAAGCATTTTCAATAATTTCCCAGAGAATTTGATTGCCTGAAACTTTTGTATTAACACTTAAATCTTCTGATGTAGGAATATATTTTGAAGCTCTGTGCTTTGCAGAAACTTCAGCATACTTGGCAACAGAAACAATGTGATGAAAAAGATATGTGAGGAGTTCACTAGTTTGTGTGAATTTTTTTTCTAATATTAAACTTGGATTTTTGAAAGCATTAATATCATTTGTTGAGTCAATCGAATATAAAAGTTGCATCACTTTCACACGAATATTTCTTCTAGTTATCATTTCCTTATTAAGAACTTTATTTGGCAGCGAAGATAAGGCTTGATAAGTATTGCAAGCCCTTAACTCTTGATGATTTTAAGATAAATTTTGTAAAAACGATTGAATATTGTTTTGCAATTGAGTACTTGCAGGAGTTAATGGTAATCGTAATTTATTTTCTATTAAACCGAGTTCACTCAAAAATGCTTTCGCTCCTGCAGGATTGTTTTCAGCAAATAATAAATCATATCCTTTTAATAATTTATAGTGAATAGCTCTTGCTTGTTCAAATTCATTTGCTCTTGCCTGTGCAACCATTGTTGAGAATTGTTTTGGAAAACAATTTGCTGCAACACTAATTACACCATCCATTCCTAATGCAATCTGACTGCAACTTAATGCATCATCACCACTAACAATTAAAAAATCTTTTGGTCTATCTCTTAAAATTTCCATGCATTGTTGCATACTATCTGTAGCTTCTTTTATTCCAATGATATTATGCACTTCATGAGCAAGCATGGTAATTGTTGCAGCATTTACATTTCTAACTGTTCTTCCTGTAACATTATACAATACAATAGGCTTAGGGGCATTTTCTGCTATAGTTTTATAATGTAAGAAAATACCTTCTTGTGTTGGTTTATTATAATTAGGTGATGCACTTAAAATGGCAATCGCATTTTCTAACGGAAGTTGTTGCATTTCTGCAATAACTGCTTTTGTATTATTACCTCCAACACCAACAACAATAGGCACTCTGTTATTTACTTTTTCGTAAGTATAATGCAGAATTTGTTTTTTCTCATCCAAATCTAAAACTGGTGTTTCTCCAGTGGTACCAAGGCTTACAATATAGTTTACTCCGCCATCAATAATAAAATTAATTACTCTTCCTAAAGCATCAAAATCGATGGATTCATCTTTTTTAAAAGGAGTAATAATAGCAACTCCCGTACCTGATAAGATATTTTTAAGAGACATTTTAATTTATTTTAACTGTTTCTACTTCTTCCCAAAAACCCATTTTATTGTATTTTTCTATACGCTGATTAATTCTTTCTTGAACATCCAAATTCTTAACTTCATTAAGTGCTTTTTTAATACAGGTTTTCATTTTTTCTGCAGTTTCTTTATAATCCCAATGTGCACCACCACAAGGTTCTGGTACAACTTCATCAACCAAGCCAAAGCCTTTCATATCCAATGAAGTTAATTTTAGTTGTTCTGCAGCAATCTCTTTTTTCTCCCAAGTTCTCCATAAAATACTACTACAACTTTCTGGACTAATAACTGTATACCAGGTATTTTCCATCATCAGTGTTCTATCGCCAACACCAATACCAAAAGCACCACCACTTGCACCCTCTCCAATAATTACAATAACAATAGGTACTTTAAGGCGAATCATTTCATAAATGTTTCTGGCAATAGCCTCGCCTTGCCCTCTTTCTTCTGCCTCTAATCCTGGATATGCACCTGGAGTATCTACAAAAGTAATAACAGGTTTATTAAATTTTTCTGCAAGTCTCATCAACCTTAAAGCTTTTCGATAGCCTTCTGGATTGGCCATTCCAAAATTTCGAATTTGTCGAGATTTTGTATTTGTACCTTTTTGTTGACCAATCACCATAATAGTTTCTCCATCTAATTTAGCAAAACCTCCTACCATAGCTTTATCATCTTTTACATTTCTATCTCCATGCAATTCAACAAAATCAGTAAAAATATTTTCGATGTGTTTTAAGGTATAAGGTCGGTTTGGATGACGACTTAATTGTACCCTTTGCCAAGGAGTTAAATGCTCTGTAATTTCTCTTCTTTTTTGTTCAATTGCTTTTTCAATTTTGCTTATGCCGTCTGACATATCAAGCTTGCTTTTTTCTGCAGTTTGTTTTAGCTTTTCTCTTTCATCATATAAATCTTTAATTGGTTGTTCAAAATCTAAAAACTGTCTATTAGTAAATTCAATCATAATTAAATTTTATAATGTAAAAGTAAGGGTTGAATTTGTTGTATAAAAAATTTTGCAGATATAAACCACTTACTTATATATTTGCAACCCATTTGAGAAATAATACTGAAAAGTATTATTTTAAACGGATCGGTAGTTCAGTTGGTTAGAATGCCGCCCTGTCACGGCGGAGGTCGCGGGTTCGAGTCCCGTCCGGTCCGCAGATACACATGTTAAAGCCTTGTAAACCAACATTTTACGAGGCTTTTTTAATGCTCTGGGAAACATATGGGAAACATTTTAATTCTATAGACTAGAACCTATCTACAACAGCATACAATCCTTTTTTATTTAATTGTGCTTCTCGATTCATTAATTGAAATTCTGGCAATCTACTGCAGTAATATTCGTGCGTAGCTTTTGCAAATCCATTTTGTAAAATCAAATCATTTAATGTGTTGCCATTTGGTAGAACAACATATGCTAATTGTCTTCTCCAAAAATCAAGAAAATATTTTTCTTCTGTTATAATTGTTACAGCTGTTTTTGGAGGTGCAACTTCTAAAACATAATGAAGTGCTTGAAAACCCATTTGCTTTAAAATTTGAGCAGGCATTTGGGCTTTTTGTTCATCTTCTTTCATCTTTCTATTCAGCTTTATTTCTGGTGCATCTAAGCCATATAAACGAATTTCTTTTCTTGTTTTATTAAATAAGTGAGTGATGATAATGCTATCTCCATCTAACACTTCTTCAATTTTCCAATGGGTTTCCACTATATAGGGTGCTTTTGCGTTGTATTGCATTGATTTTCAATTTATTGTGTGATAATTATTCAAAGATATGTATTGATCTTTGTTGCTGCAATTGCAACAATTTCATCACAATTAAAAAATTAAAAAAATGGCAAAGCAAAGAGGTGTTCTAAAGTATATAGGAACTTTAGGAGACATAAGACATTTTAAAATCAAAGGCCAAGAAGGCTATTTTGCAGGAATGATTGGCGGCCCTTCAGGGGAACAAATTAAAACTGCAGCTGAGTTTGAAAGAACTCGTGAAAACATGAACGAATTTGGTGGCTGTGCTAAAGCTGGCAAATCTGTAAGATCTGGTCTATCAAATCTAATTCGAACTATGGCAGATAGCCAAGTAACAGGAAGATTAACGAGCATCATGAAAAAAATCAATTTAGAAGATGGCACTGAAGCAAGAGGATATCGTAAAATTGAAATCACATCACAAAGACAATACTTAGAAGGTTTCAATTTTGATAAAAATCTTTCTTTTAATAGTGTTGTAAACATTGATTTTGATACCACTCATGTTACAGCTCGTAATGAAGGAGATTTAATTTTACCTGCATTTAATCCAATGGATTCTTTGGCTATTCCATCCGGTGCAACACATTGTAGATTTATTCATGCACTTTCTGTAATTAGTGATTTTCAATACAACATAACAACTGATAGCTATGAACCAATGGATTCAGCGTTAAACGAATTGAGTAAAGTTGAATACAGCTCTTATATTCCTTTAGATGCATTGTATAGTGGTACAACAATTAATACAGCATTAAATGGTGCTCCAGTTTTAACAGCAAACGTAAGTGTATTACAAAGTGTAGGTATTGAATTTGCACAAAAAGTTGGTACAGACTATTACACTTTTTCAAGTGGCAACTGTTTACAAATTGTAGAAATTTTCTAATCACTTATTGATTATGGAAGCAAAAATCATCAGAGTGGCTCAGGGTAAAAATAGTACACTGAGCCATTTGTATTTAAACGATATTTTTCAATGCTATTTGCTTGAAGATAGAATTAGAGAAGTTAAAAT
>JANLVQ010000045.1:0-2501 GCA_031364085.1 Chitinophagaceae bacterium | reverse complement strand
TAAATGAATTAAAAATTGTTGAAGATTGGATAAACAAAAAATCCTTTGTTGCTTTTGGAGAAATTGGCTTAGATTTTTATTGGGATAAAACCTTCACAAAACAACAATATCATGCTTTTGAAATACAGATGCAATGGGCTTTAGATAAAAATTTACCTATTGTTATTCATACTAGAAATGCCATACAAGAAGCTATAGAAATTGTACAACCATTTGCTAAAAAAGGATTGACTGGAATTTTTCACTGCTTTGGTGATGATATAATAACTGCAAATAAAATAATGGACATAAATTTTTATTTAGGTATTGGTGGAGTAGTAACTTATAAAAATTCTAGGTTAAATGAAGTGTTGAAAGAAATACCATTAAGTGCTATTGTATTAGAAACAGATGCTCCTTATTTAACACCAATCCCATTTAGAGGTAAGCGAAATGAACCTGCTTATATTAGAATTATTGCAGAAAAAATTGCAACAATTAAAGAAATTAGCATAGAAGAAGTTGCAAATAGTACTACTGCCAATGCAGAAAAAATATTTAAAAGCTAATCTTTCAACATTATTTTCGCTGCCCAAGATTTATGTTTTATGTTTTACTTTTCAATCCAATGAGTTTAAATTGTAAATCTTAAATCAACAAATCTTAAATAAAAAAGAGAGGTGTCCGAGTGGTTGAAGGAGCACGCTTGGAAAGCGTGTATACGAGTAATCGTATCGAGGGTTCGAATCCCTTCCTCTCTGCATATTACTTATCAATTAAACTAAGTAGTGAATATTCTATCGTAGTACTTTATTTTTATTTGGTAAATATGATAGAAACAGAATCTTTCAAACAACTTTATAACGAATACAAGAACTTAGTTTATAATCTTACCCTGCATTATTTACAAAACAAAGAAGAGTCTGAAGATATTGTATTAACCCCCTAATGAATTGGGGATAAAATTAAAATCAATTTTATAATCATAGCTTTAGGAATTATGTCAAAAGTAAACAGAAAATTTAGTTCAGAAGAACGGCTTTCAATATTACAAGAATCAGAAAGAAATGGTTCAGTAGAAACAAGTAGAAAGTACAATCTTTCCCCTTCATTATTATCCAAATGGAAGCAACGTTATCAGTCTAATGGGGTTGCAGGCTTAAGACCACAATACAAAAGAATAGACCCACAGTTAAAAGTTTTGGAGGAAGAGAATGAACGGCTTAAACGAATCGTTGCCCGTCAGGCATTGGAATTGGAAGTAAAAGGAGAACTTTTAAAAAAAACTCCTATCCAAAACAAACAAAAATAAATATGGTACAACAATATCAACATCACATTAGTATAAAACACCTTTGCCAGTGGGTGTCATTACCCAGCAGTAGTTTTTATTATCAACCACTTTTGGGTAAAGTAGGAGCAAAAGCCAGTATACAAACCAAATTGAGCAATGGTGCTGTGGTTACCAATGATTATGTAGTAGCTGAAATCAAAACACTTTTGAGCCAGGAATTTGTTTGCTATGGCTATCAAAAAATAACTGCATCATTAAGGCAATTACAGTATGTTATTAATGAAAAAAAAGTATACCGTCTGATGAACGAAAATAATTTGCTATTGGGTAAAGTGATTAAAACAACTGGCAAAAGGCAGTTTGTAAAACATCGTAAAATATCGGCTCAACACCCAATGGATTATATTTGTTTAGACATAAAATATCTTTGGGTACAGGGTGAAAATAGGTGGTATTACCTGCTTTCTGTAATTGATGTATACAGCAGAAAAGTGATTGCTTGGATTTTGCAAAGAAGTGTTAAGCAAATAGATGTCATCAATCTTTTTAGAAAAATAAATGAGCAATACCCTATTAAAGGAGTTAATATACGTAATGATAATGGCTCACAATTTATTGCCAATAGTGTAAAACAATTCTTATTCAGTGCAGAAGCAAAACAAGAATTTACTCATATTGCTACCCCTCAAGAAAATAGCTATATTGAAGCCTACCATAGCATTTTACAGTCAGAAATAGTAGAACGCTTTGAACTAAGCAGCTTCTATGAAGCCAAACAAACTATAACACAATATGTAGAATTTTATAATAATAAAAGGCTTCATGGTTCTTTAAAAATGCAACCACCACAAAAAGTATGGGATAACTGGACCTTAAGTCAGTTGAATAAAACACAAATGTTCATTGATACTACAGATGCATTATCCACAAACAGCGAGCAAAAATTATTCAAAATTGAAGAGAGCTGTTTCGTGGATAATATATTCAAAGAACAAAAATTTAGTAATTTTAACAACGAAAAACAAAATATTATTTCAAACCATTTAGAAAAAAATATCCAACAATTAGGGGGTTAATACAAGACCTGTTAAGATACAGAGATGAATAAATAAACAACAATGACTTTTAAATATTTATCATTTAGTATTTCGATAGCAGTTATTTCTTGGATTGTGGGTATGACAATAAATGCAATTTTAAGAAAGACAGAATTTTACAAGAATAAATT
>JANLVQ010000142.1:0-1920 GCA_031364085.1 Chitinophagaceae bacterium | reverse complement strand
ATCGTGAACATTATCTTGATGATATTGTAAAGTTTTTGTTCTTATTACTTTAGTTTTTTTATTTACTATTTCAGATGATTTTAGTTTTTTAACTGGCTTTGATGGAAAAAAAGATTTCTTCTCAACAACAACATCTTCAATTTTATAATTAGGTTGTTGAGCAAATTTTGTTTTACCCAATTTCTTTAATAACTCAAGTTCTGTTGGAGTTTGCAATTCACCAGTTGCAGCAACTAAATAATTTTCTGGAACAGTGATGCTTACATCAAAACTACCAAACTCACTATAAAATTCTCCCTGATCTAAATATGGCATTTCGTGCCAGCCTTTGCTATCATACACTGCAGGTTTTGGATACCATTGAGTCATTTGATAATCGTTCAACACATGTCCACCTCTTGAAAAATTGTAAGGCAATTTAACATGAAAAGGAGTTTCAATTTGTATGGTTTGATGAGGTGCTAAGGCTTTTGGAAGAATAAGTTTAATAATATCTATATGTTCTGGATGTGCTTCTATTTTAGCAATCATTTCATCAACTTTAAAATCTAATTTATTAATATAGCCTCTACTGCTATCATCTGAAAAATAAAAATCGGTTCTACCATTTACAAGTAATTGTTCACTAAAAGCAGTTTTATCGTTTTTATATGCATTAGGCCATATATGAAACCAAATAAAAGTTAAAGTGTCTGGCGAGTTATTGGTGTAAGCAATTTTTTCAATAGCATCTAAGCTATGGTCTTTATCGTTTAGGATAACAGCAATATTATAATTTACTTGTTGTTGCCAATAAGTAGTTTTTTGTGCTGTTACAAATTGAATAGAAAACATAACACTTATTAAAAAAGAAATACACTTCATCTATAAAAAATATTATTTATCGAAAATAGCACAAAGGGTTTGCACTAATATAAAATAATTAAAATGGAAAAAGTATAGCTTAAATTATTATTTATATTTTGTGTAAACTCGTTTATTTTTGAAAGGAGAAATCTGTTTATAATGAACAATACAAAATGTATAATATTAAATCGTTGATTTTTAACTACAAAAAAAATTCTTAATTTCGTATAGTAACTCAAATACTTGCGTTGGCACTCATTATACAAGAACGACCCTTTAGACAATTTTAAAACGATTAAAATGAATTTAGACAACAGAAAGTTTATTCCCATAGAAAATAAAAAGGGACTATCTTCAAACGAAACGATATTTCATTATTTTCAAAACGGCACAGTCATTACTGGACAGTATAAAGGTGGAGCAATTCAGGAAGGGTTTATAGTTGGCAAACAAATAGAAAATAATAGAATTGAACTCTTATTTCAATGTCTGACAAAAGACGGTGAATTGAAGGTCGGAGAATCTAAAGGAATTGTATCTGTAAATAAAGACAGTAAGTTGGAATTACAATTTGATTGGAATTGGTTGAACGGAGATTTATCTGGTGGAAAATCTGAATATATCGAAATTTAATAAACTGACTTCAGCACTGTATAAAATAAAGCAACGGCCTCACTCCAACTTAAAAATGAAACAAATAGTTTTGACAAAAAGAAAAGATTACAGACGAAATATTGAAACGAGAGAAAGAATAACGAGTGCTAACAGCACCTACCCAAAAGGCGGGGTTTCGTGTTCCAAAGACAGTTTTGTGGTTAATCAAACTTTCGTTTTTCAAATCAAGTTTTGTGGTAAAAGTCCCGCCCTTCGGGTAGCTGCAAACCGTTGGCAGCCATATTACGACACCACAATAATTTTGACAGACAAAGAAACCTTTCCTTCCCTTCCCCATAACGTCTTCATAAAAGGCTTGAGAATTAGCTTTGAGACGTTGTGGCTTTTAAAATGAAAAGCCTCTATAGTAGATTAAAAGACAACCTCCCTTGGCTTTGCAAAAAGACGTTGTAAGGGAGC
>JANLVQ010000134.1:0-21385 GCA_031364085.1 Chitinophagaceae bacterium | reverse complement strand
TAAAGAATTTAAATTACCTGAAGTAATGCTAACACCATCCATTACTTTCATAATTTTTGCAGTTGCTGAGCCAGTACCCCAAGCAGTTATTTCTGCTTGTGTAAAATAAATTGTTATGCTATGAGAAGTTGTATTATCAGTAACAGATGGAACTACTTTAACTACTTTTCTACTACGTAAATAAGTAGTACTCCCTGTTGTAAATGTTGGTCTATCTGTTCCTGCTTCAGTTATAGATGCCACAACATTATTAACATTTATTGTTTGTGCAGATAATTTAGCAATGGCTTTGTTGTTAGCAGAATTTCTAAACATATTATTTGAGCCCGATTGAGTATTGAATGTGTAACTATTGCTTACAACTGTTTCTACATTCCATGGAGTAGCAGTTAATACCACATCATCAATATTTAATCCTGGATTATTTGCAGTTGAGGTGCTTGAAACAGCCCAATAAAAATCTATATAAAACCTTGCATTATTTAAGAAAGAAGAAGATATACTTGGTGTTCCAACTTGAGTTGTTGTTGAATTTGCCCAAGGTCCATAACCTGTATTACCACTAGTTATACCATATGGATTATAGTTATTATTAGGATCATTAGCAGATGTGAAAAATAATTGACCATAGTGGCCAGCTCCTGTAGTTGAACTATATGTTCTTCCTTTTACTTTGAATTTAAATTGTAAATTACCTAAAGATTGTACTCTATAGGCTTCAATTAAAGGAGTTTCTATAACTGCACCAACGGATGTTTGTCCACTTGGTAAACCTGTGTATGTATTAGGTTTTGAAGTCGCATCGCTACTAATATATGCATTTGGAAAAGTTCCACCAGCATCACCAGACGAACCAATAACCCATTGAGATAAATATGCAGCAGATTTAAAAGTATTCCAACCACTTGGCATAGTGCCACTTGAAAAACTTTCATTTAACATGTTTATGGTATTTTGACCAATAATTATATCATCATCATCATTTATATAAACATTTAAACCTTGAGCTTTTGTTCCAACTGTAACACCAGAACCTGAAACTGTATAAGCTAATTTAAACCCTCTTTGCCCATCAATTTTAGCATTATCTAAAATTCGTAATACATAGTTTTTATAAGAATCATTATTAATAAAATCTAAAGTGTTACTTAAAATTTGATAATCTACACCTACAACGGCTAAAGTTGGTGCTCCTGTACCTGATATTGCACTAACACTGAAAGTTAGAGTTGCATTACCAGTAGCTGCACCTTCAACTGACAATGGAATATTAATATCTGTATAAGGATATGTTGTTCCAGTTGTTCCTTTTTCAGAAACAGAGAAAACTCCTATACAATTGTCAAAACCAATTATTTTACTTGTAGGTAAAACTTTACCAACTGTTGATGTTGCCAATGAAACTCTACGAGGACTATTTAGCATTACAGTTTGAACTCGATCTGCTTGATTTAAAGTGAAAGTGTTTAAAAGTTGATCATCGGTGTAGTCCATAAAATTTTCAAACATTTCATCAGCTGTTCCACACGAGTTTGGTTTTGGGTGTGCCGGTTTTCCATAGTTTTCATATAAAGCAACGGGTGTATCGTTACAATAATCTGTTGCAGTACCACAACTTGCAGCATCACCCCAAATATGTCTTAAACCAAAAAAATGACCTAATTCATGAGTTAAAGTTCTACCCATATCATAAGAATTAGTAATTCCACAATCTGGAGAAGTAAATTTACTTCCTACAGAAGTCACCTCTACAACAACACCAGCTGTTGTATTAGTTTCAGCATTATCTAACCCCTGTAAAGTTGAACTTGCAGGAAAAGTTGCAATACCTAATAAACCACTTAAACTTTGGTCACAAACCCAAACATTTACATATTTAGTAGGATCCCAAATTGAGCTTGGTTTAATAGTGCCTTCAAAATATGCATCTGATCCATCATAAGGAGGGGCTGTCCATCCTTTACTTGTATATAAAATTCTATCAATTCCTGGTTCAGCCAAAGTTCCACCACTTGGGTTTGTTGTTGCCAAACCGAATTGAATACCAGTTGTTGATGCAGCAGTATAAAGGCTTCCACTAAAGTTTCCAAAATCTTTATTTAATTGTGCAACTTGTGAATTAATAAGAGCCTGAGAAAGGTTAGTACCTGAACCAACGGGTTGTCCACTATGAATAATATGAAATACAATTGGTAAATAATAATTAGTTATTGTTTCAACATTCTCGCCCCTCGCTTGAGCAGCAGCTTTTCGCTGAGAAGTTTTTTGAGCTAACCAAGTTTCAAACTGCTCATCAGTTTCTAAATTGGGATTGCCTTGTCTTTTTTGTTTTAATGCTTCTACAGTATAGCATCTAATTTTATTCGTTTTTTGCTTTGGCAAAGAATTTAAATTTCTTTGTGAGAAAACAAATAAACCAGAACATAGTAAAAGTGTAATTAATAGAATTTTTTTCATTTTTAAAAAATTGGCGACGAAATTAGTCTTAAACACTCTAGAAAAAATTATTATTTTCATTTTAAGGTTTTTCTAATAAAAAAAAATTGAAAACACTTATTATGAATACATTCTATTTTTTGATGTTTTATTAATCTTTTTGTTCGGTAATAATATTTGTTTAGAAAATATATTTTTAAATTATAAAACAAATTTTTTCTAAATAAGAATTATTATCTTTACATAACAATTATCATTTATAGGTTTTTTATGAGTCATTTGTTTATAGAGCAACTTAAAGAAAAAGGACTTAAAGTTACCCCACAAAGGGCTGCTATCTATGAAGCCATTTTAAAGTTAAACAATCATCCAACTGCTGAAAATATAATTGAATATATTAAAACAAATAATCCCAACATTTCTGTTGGCACTGTATATAAAGTATTAGATACTTTGGTTGAAAATAATTTTTTAAAAAAAGTTAAAACTGAAAAAGACATAATGCGATATGATGCTCTTTTGTCTAATCATCATCATTTATATTGTGTAAAAACAGATCGCATTGAAGATTTTGAAGATGATCAACTGAGTTTAATGATTGAAAATTATTTTCAATCACATCAAATTAAAAAATTTACTATTCATGATATTAAATTGCAAATCACAGGAAAATTTAAAAAATAAATAACAATGAGCAATACAGATATGAGCAAATGTCCTTTTCATAATGGACAAATGAAACAAACAGCAGGAACGGGAACATCAAATAAAGATTGGTGGCCCAATCGTTTAAACTTAAATATTTTACGCCAACATTCAAACTTATCTAATCCATTAGATCAAAATTTTAATTATCCAAAAGAGTTTAAAAAACTAGATTTAAAAGCTATTAAAAAAGATATAGTAGAGTTGATGACTACCTCTCAAGACTGGTGGCCTGCAGATTATGGACATTATGGACCACTATTTATTAGAATGGCTTGGCATAGTGCTGGTACTTATAGAATTTCAGATGGTAGAGGTGGTGCTAGCACGGGAAATCAACGTTTTGCTCCAGTAAATAGTTGGCCAGATAATGGTAATTTAGATAAAGCACGATTTTTATTGTGGCCAATTAAACAGAAATATGGCAACAAAATTTCTTGGGCAGATTTAATGATTCTTGCTGGCAATTGTGCCTTAGAGTCTATGGGTTTTAAAACCTTTGGTTTTGCAGGAGGTAGAGAAGATATTTTTGAACCAGAACAAGATATTAATTGGGGTAATGAAACTGAATGGCTTGGTGATAAAAGATACAAAGGTGATAGAGAATTAGATAACCCTTTAGCTGCTGTGCAAATGGGATTAATTTATGTAAATCCAGAAGGTCCAAATGGAAATCCAGATCCTTTAGCTTCTGCAAAAGATATTCGAGAAACATTCGCAAGAATGGCCATGAATGATGAAGAAACTGTGGCTTTGGTTGCTGGTGGACATACTTTTGGTAAAGCTCATGGTGCAGCAAGTGCCACAAATGTAGGTCGAGAGCCAGAAGCTACAATTATAGAAGATATGGGCATGGGATGGAAAAATAGTTTTGGTACAGGTAAAGGCATTGATACCATTACTAGTGGCATTGAAGGAGCATGGAAACCCAATCCAACAACCTGGGATAATGGATATTTTGAAACACTTTTAAAATACGATTGGAAATTAACAAAAAGTCCTGCTGGAGCTCATCAATGGATTCCAACAGATGAAAATGCTTATAATTTAGTTGAAGATGCACATGTTAAAAACAAACGTCATGCACCTATTATGACAACGGCTGACTTAGCTTTAAAAATGGATCCAATTTATGAACCAATTTCAAGAAAATTTTATGAAAACTTCGAAATATTTGCAGATACTTTTGCAAGAGCTTGGTACAAATTAACTCATAGAGATATAGGACCCTTTCTACGTTATTTAGGAGAAGAAGTTCCAAAAGAAGAATTAATTTGGCAAGATCCAATTACACCAACAACATACATTTTGAATGATGGTGATATTGAAATATTAAAAGCTAAAATTCTTTCAACCAACCTTTCAGTAGCACAATTAGTTTCTACCGCTTGGGCATCTGCATCAACTTTCAGAAATTCAGATAAACGTGGTGGTGCAAATGGTGCTCGTATTCGACTTGAACCACAAATCAATTGGGAAGTTAATAATACATCGCAATTAAAAAAAGTATTACAATCCTTAGAAATTATTCAACAAGAATTTAATACTACTAATAAGCAAGTATCAATTGCAGATTTAATTGTATTAGGTGGATGTGTTGCTATTGAAAAAGCAGCAAAAGCAACTGGTGCAAACATTGCAGTTCCATTTACACCCGGACGAGGTGATGCTACAATTGAACAAACTGATGTAGAATCATTCAAAGTATTAGAACCAAAAGCAGATGGATTTAGAAATTATAAAAATGCAAATTGCCTTTTAATTACAGAAGAAATGTTAATTGATAAAGCTCAATTACTTTCTTTAACAGCACCAGAAATGACCGTTTTAATAGGAGGTATGAGAGTATTAAATACAAATTTTGATGGCTCTACATTTGGTGTATTTACTCAAAATCCTGAAACACTTTCTAACGATTTCTTTTTGAATTTATTAGACCAAAGCATAACATGGAAAGCAACAAATGATGTTGGAGAAATTTTTGTTGGCTCAAATAGATCAACTGGTGAACCTAAATGGAAAGCTACTCGTGCCGATCTTATTTTTGGTTCAAATTCTGAATTAAGAGCTATTGCTGAAATTTATGCTTCAAGTGATGCAAAAGAAAAATTCTTGAAAGATTTTGTTGCTGCTTGGACAAAGGTCATGAATTTAGATAGATTTTAAATTTTCAGATTTATATAATTAAATATTTTGCTTGCACTTTTAAAACAGAATTTTTGAATCGTGTTGGCACAACCCGTATTTAAATAAACTAAAAG
Source organism: Chitinophagaceae bacterium (assembly GCA_031364085.1). Lineage (GTDB taxonomy): Bacteria > Bacteroidota > Bacteroidia > Chitinophagales > Chitinophagaceae > CAIVPM01. Next base: position 15,983 of record JANLVQ010000134.1, on the reverse strand, counting down.
CATTAATTAACTTCAAACGAATTCTTATTTTACTCTAATTTACAAGTACCATAAAACATATATTACAAGAATTAAAAATAATTTTCCGTATTTCAAATGTTTCAATCCTCAATATTACTTTTTATGCCATTTAATTTGCAAAAAATTCAATATGCTACAAATTGGTCAATCTGCTCCAAATTTTACACTTCATAGTTCCTCAAGAGATGTTAATGTAACTTTAAGCGATTTAAAAGGTAATAATGTTTTGCTTTTATTTTTTCCTTTAGCCTTTACAAGGGTGTGCACAAAAGAATTGTGCAGTGTACGAGATAATTTATTTTTTTATAATAATTTGAACGCAACAGTATTGGGCATTTCTGTTGATTCTCCATTTACATTGGCAAAATATAAAGAAGAGCAAAATATAAATTTTACTTTATTGAGTGATTTTAATAAAGAAGTTTCTACAGCATACCATTGTATTTATGATAATTTTATTGGGTGGATGAAAGGTGTTAGTAAAAGAGCTGCATTTTTAATAGATTCATCTGGTATTATTCAATACGCTGAAGTACTCGAAAACGCAGGAGAAGTTCCGAATTTCGAGGCTATAAAAAACACATTAAAAAAAATTGGATAAACTTAAATTTTGTAACTTTGGCAATAACTATTAATTTTATGCCGTTATAGTTTTGAATTAATGAAGATATTTTACAAAATATTAATTTACACTTCTGTTTTTTGTTGCATTTCTATAAATAGTTTTGCAACAAATGATAATTTGTTTCCTGATAAAATAGCAAAACTAGTACAGTGTTACCCAAACCCTGCAGTTACTAGTATCAATTTTGAGATTCCTATTCAAAACGAAAAATCTTACATTTTAACCATTTATAATTTTATTGGTAAAAAAGTTGAAGAAGTAAGGCTAAATAACGGCAGGACTACTATACAATTAGATAATTATTTTCGTGGATTATATATTTATCAAGTAAGAGATAAACAAGGTGAACTTATTGAAAGTAATAAGTTTCAGGTTATCAGATAAATTAATTTTCTCCCCATTTATATCCATCTTTATTTATTCCAGCTAAGTGCAAAACCCTGTCTGTAACTGTAGCAGCAAGTTCTTCGAATGTTTTAGGATTACTATAAAAAGATGGTGTTGCAGGACAAATAATTCCTCCAGCCAAGGTTATGGTTTCCATATTTTTTAAATGAATTAAATTATAAGGAGTTTCACGAGGCATTAAAATCAATTTTCTTCTTTCTTTTAAAACTACATCTGCTGCACGAGTAATTAAATCATCACTGATACCTCCTGCAATTCTTCCTACCATTCCCATACTGCAAGGAGCAATTATCATAATATTATACATTGCCGAACCAGAAGCAAATGGTGCAGTGAAATCATTTTTATCAAAAAAAGTAAGATTGTAGTTTTCGTAATCTTTATTACCCAATTCCATTTGCCAAACAAGTTTAGCATTATCACTCATTACTAAAGCCAAACTACCCCATTGTTCTTTTAATTCTAGTAAACTTTCAATTAAAACTTTTGCATATATAGAGCCGCTTGCACCTGTAATAGCAATTACAATTTTATTAGCTTTTGTAGTCATTTATTTGTTTAATGCAAAGCTAACAAAAAAAGATGCCCATTTTTGATGAGCATCTTTTAATTATTTTCGAAATAGAAAGTTTATTTACCAACAACCTCTCCTTCAATGGTAAGAATTGAGGGCTCTGGAATATTTAAAAATTTAACCGTTACAGTTTTTGTAAATGGACCAGGGTTTGCAGCATTAAAAATAACTTTTAATGGAGAAATTTTATTTTTTAATATTGGCTTTTTAGAATATTCAGGAGTGGTACAACCACATTGTGCAGTTGCTTGCTCTATTATTAATGGCTTACTGCCATTGTTCTTTAACTGAAATGTATACGTAACTGGTACATTTTGTTTTATCTTACCAAAACTATGTTTTAAAGTATTAAAACCAACCACTTCTGAAGTATTTACACTTTGTGAGAATCCAGTATAACCAATCATCATTAAGGTGATAAAAGCTAATGTTTTTTTCATATTCTGATTGTTCAATATTAATTACCAGATGGTTTTAATTTATTTACTGCTTCGTTAGCTGGAGCTGATTCTGCTGGTACTGCAAAAGTCTCACCTTTAAAAGTTACTATTTTTGTTAAACTACCATTCAAAGTAACTGTTACAGATTTTGAAAATGGAGTACCATTACCTGGTGCACCACCATTAAACCCTAAAGTTACTTTAACAGTTTCTCTTGGTGCAATTTTTTTCTTTTGCTCGTATTCTGGGGTTGTGCAACCACAACTTGGTTGAACTAAAGTTAGCTCTGCAGTATCGTTACTAATGTTCTTAATAAATAAATCGTATTTAGCGGCTTTTCCAGCAGGTATTTTGCCAAAATCAAATGCATCATTTTTAAATTCAAATAATTTATTTACATCTAGAGGAGTTACAGGCTGAGCTGAAACAACAGCAATATCTTTGGTTTCGGCTTTTGTACTTTGTGCCTGAGCAAAAATGCTAATAGTTGTAAAAAGGGCAAGAGTAAAGATTAAAGTTTTTTTCATTTTATTTTTTTTTATCGTTGCAAAATTAAATTGTTTTGCTAAGGTTTAATTTAAAATAATATTAAAGTTTTATGGATACTATAGAAAAACAAATTTGATGCCACAAGTCTTTATTCAATTTATTTAGTAAAATATAAAACGGCTATGAATAAAGTTTTATTATTTTAGCAATGCATTAAAGCCATTTACTTTTCCACAAACCCAGTTTTTAACATTTGTTAAAAGCTTATACTTATTTTTGATTTATGGAAGAACCAATTACAATTACATATAATAATGGGGTCTTGTCTTACGAAGCTTTTAAGAATCAAGTTTTACAAGATTATAAAATTGCTACAATAAGCAGAGAAACTAGTCTTTTAGGAAGAAGAGAAGTGCTTACTGGTAAAGCAAAATTTGGCATTTTTGGCGATGGTAAAGAAGTGGCCCAAATTGCCATGGCAAAATCTTTTCAGAGTGGAGATTATAGAAGTGGTTATTACAGAGATCAAACTTTCATGTTTGCTAGTGGTTTGGCAAGTGTTGAACAATTTTTTGCACAATTGTATGCTGACCCTGATGTAAGAAATGAACCTTTTAGTGCAGGAAGACAAATGGTGAGTCATTTTTCTACAAGAAATGTGGATGAAAATGGAAATTGGTTAGATCTTGCTAATAGAAAAAATGTTTCTGCAGATATGGCTCCTACTGCTGGTCAAATGCCAAGAGCAGTAGGTTTAGCTTTAGCATCAAAATCTTTTAGAAATATTCAACAACTATGGAATCAACATCATTTAAGTCATAATGGAAATGAAGTTTGTTTTTGTACAATAGGAGATGCATCTACAAGCGAAGGTCATTTTTGGGAAAGCATTAATGCAGCAGGTGTAATGCAAATTCCATTGGCTGTATTTATTTGGGATGATGGATATGGAATTTCTGTTCCAAATAAATATCAAACAACAAAAGGTTCAATTTCAAATGCTTTACAAGGTTTTCAAAAAGAAAAAAATACCAATGGCATTAACATATACAAAGTAAAAGGTTGGGATTATGCCGAAATGTGTGAAGTTTTTGAAGCTGGAATTCAAAAAATGAGAGAAAGCCACACTCCTGCTATTTTTCATGTTGAAGAAATTACACAACCTCAAGGGCATAGTACAAGTGGTAGTCATGAAAGATACAAAACACCCGAAAGATTAGAATGGGAAAAAGAATGGGATTGTAATAAGAAGTTCAAAGAGTGGATTCTAGAAAATGTAATTGCATCTACCGAAGAATTAGAAGCTATTGAAGAAGAATCTAAAAATTTTGTAAGAGATAGTAAGCAAGCTGCCTGGGAAAAATTTCAACAACCCATCCTTGAACAAGTTAAAAAATCGGTTGAATTAATTTCACACATCAATGTTGCAGATGTGGGTATGTATCATCAATTACAACAATTTGCTTCTAACTTAAAAGAAATAAAAGAGCCCTTACGAAGAGATGTTATGCAAACTTTAAATGTAGTAATTGAGTTTGCAGAAACAACTACAAATGTTGATGATTTAAAAAACTATTACAATCAGTTGATTGCTGAGAATAAAGAATTGTTCAATTCACATTTATACAATCAAGGCAATAAAAGTGCACTAAAAGTTTCTGAAGTAAAACCTTGGATTTCTTTTGAATCGCCTTCTTTAAATGGTTACGAAGTTTTAAACAAATACTTCGATGCTTTGTTTACTAACAATCCATTAGTTGTTGCATTTGGTGAAGATTTAGGTTTTATTGGTGATGTGAATCAAGGGTTTTCTGGACTACAAAAAAAATATGGAGAAGAAAGAATTTTTGATACAGGAATTAGAGAAACTACAATAGTTGGACAAGCAATAGGAATGGCTGTTCGTGGATTAAGACCTATTGCTGAAATACAATATTTAGACTATTTATTGTATGCATTACAAACCTTAAGTGATGATGTGGCTACTTTACATTACAGAACTAAAGGTCAGCAAAGTTGTCCATTAATTATCAGAACCAGAGGCCATAGATTAGAAGGCATTTGGCATAGTGGCAGCCCAATGGGAATGATTATTAATTCGCTTCGTGGAATGTTTGTTTGTGTTCCAAGAAATATGGTACAGGCAGCAGGTATGTATAATACTTTACTACAAAGCAACGATCCAGGAATTGTAATTGAATGTTTAAATGGCTATCGTTTAAAAGAAAAAATGCCAGCAAATCTTTTAGAGTTTACAGTACCAATGGGTGTAACAGAAACTATTCGTCAAGGTACAGATGTTACTATTGTTTCATATGGTTCTACTTTAAGAATAATTTCAGAAGCTGCAGAAAGATTAGAAATTCAAAAAATTAGTTGTGAAATTATTGATGTACAAACATTATTACCATTCGATTTAAAACATAACATAGTAGCATCTCTTAAAAAAACCAACAGAATTTTATTTGTAGATGAAGATGTACCTAGCGGTGCAGCAGCATATATGTTTAATAAAGTAATGGAAGAACAAGGCGGATATAAATGGTTCGATGCAGCTCCAAGAACATTAACAGCACAAGCTCATAGGCCTGCTTATGGCAGTGATGGCGATTATTTTAGCAAACCAAATGTTGAAGATGTAATTAGAGTAGTGAATGAAATGATGGAGGAATAACAATTATCAACTAATGATGGTATGATAAACAAAAGATATAATTACGATTTGCTATCATTCATTCTTTCAATAGTTTGTTGTGTATTTTGGATTATTTCAAGAACTATTAATGTTTACCAATACAAAATTTTAGGAGCATTTTTTGAGTTGGCATTTCTGCCTATGTTAATTTTATTTTTTGTTCTCCCCTTTCTTTTATTGGTTCAAGTTTTTAAAACAAAAACCAATTTAAAAACTTATTCTCTTGTTGCATTATTAATTCAATTTATTACAATTCTTTTTTTAACTACAAGAGATTAATTCTAAAGATTTAATTTTTCAACAAGAATTTTAGCCATTTCAAATGATGCCTGAAAACTATAACCAGCAATATGCGGAGTGATTATTACATTATTCTGCTTCAATAAAAAATTGAGTTGTTCTTTTTCTATACTTGAATAAGAATTAAGTTTTTCATTTTCCAATACATCTAAACCAGCTGCTTTTATTTTTTTATTTTTTAAAGCATGAATTAAAGCATTTGTATCAACTATCTGGCCTCTACAAGTATTTAAAAAATAAATATTCTTTTTGAAAGAATTAAAAAAAGAATCGTTGGCTAAATACTTAGTCAACTTTGTTAATGGGAGATGCATACTAACCACATCTGCTTTTTCAAAAATTTCTTTTAAAGAAGCTTCTTTTATATACTCATTTTCAAATCCTAATTTATTAATATCATTTGCTAAAACTTTTACGTTAAAAGATTGTAGCAAATTTGCAAAAGCACTTCCTGTATAACCAAAACCAATAATACCAATAGTTTTACCAAAAAGTTCCTCTCCTCTATTTTCGTCTCTCAACCATTTTCCCTCTTTTATTTCATTGTTACTTTTGCTGATATGATTCATCAAATTCAATAGTAATCCTAAACTATGTTCTGCAACTGCATTTCTATTTCCTTCAGGACTACTTACACATTTAATGTTTTTAGAACTTGCATAGGATACATCAATATGTTCTATACCACTACCTAATCTTCCAATCCATAGCAATTGCTTTGCTTGATCAATAAAATTTTTATCAATATTAATTCCTGTTGATACAATCAACCCAACCAAATCAACTGCATGTTCAACTAATTCATTATATGTTGTGTTTGGAAGATGTTTTACATCAAAACCTTTTTTTTGCAATTGTTCAATTAATATTGAATGACAATTTGTTGTTATGATTACGGTTTTACTCATTTCATTTTAAAAGTTAAAGCTGCAAAATCTTCAATGCTTAATTGTTCTGCACGTTTTGTAAAAATTTCTTCTTTTAATATTTCTGCATCAAACATACTCTTAACTGGATTTCTTAACATTTTTCTTCTTTGATTAAAAGCTGCTTTTACAAGTGCAATAAATTTCTTTTCGCTACTGAATTGAAGGGCTTCTTTTTTTCTGGTTAATTTTATTACACCACTTACCACTTTTGGAGGAGGATTAAAAGCACTTGAAGGAACATCAAACAAATATTCCACTTGATAATATGCTTGAATTAATACACTAATAATGCCATAAGTTTTATTGCCATGCTTAGCTGCAACTCGTTCTGCTACTTCTTTTTGAAACATACCAATTACATGAGGCACTTGTTCTCTCCATTCTAAAACTTTAAATAAAATTTGTGTTGATATATTGTAAGGGAAATTACCCACAACAATAAATTCATCATTAAATGGGGGATTGGTTTCTAAAAAATCTTGATGAATTATTTTATCTTGTAACTGTGGGAATTCCTTTTTAAGATATACTATTTTTTCATCATCTAATTCAACTGCTTTAAAATTGATATTGGGTATTTTTAACAAATATTTTGTTAAAGCACCTGCACCTGCACCTACTTCAACAAGATTTGAATATTCTAATTGTTTTAATTCATCAACAATTCTCACACAAATACTTTCATCTTTCAAAAAATGCTGACCCAAACTTTTCTTTAAAGTATATTCCATTAGTACAAAAGTATTGAGTAATATTTTAGAGAGATGTACAGCCTTAAATTATAACATGCTTATAACTTTAGCAGACTATTAAAAAATAAAAAAAGCTGCATTACTATAGACTGCAGCTTTAATATTAAGAATTTGCTTTAAGCTTTTTTATTGCTTCGGTAAGTTTAGGAACAATTTCAAAAGCATCTCCAACTATTCCATAATCAGCAGCTTTAAAGAAAGGTGCTTCAGGATCTTTATTAATTACAACCATTACTTTACTTCTGTTTACCCCTGCTAAATGTTGTATTGCTCCAGAAATACCAATAGCTATGTATAAGTTAGGTGCAATTTGCACACCTGTTTGTCCAACATGTTCATGATGTGGTCTCCAATGAGCATCTCCAACTGGTCTACTACAAGCTGTTGCAGCACCTAAAACTTTTGCTAAATCTAAAAGCATTCCCCAATTTTCTGGGCCTTTCATTCCTCTTCCTCCACTAACAACAATATCTGCTTCTGTTAATGGAACTTCGCCACTTACTTTATTTGTAGCTGTAATTTTAATTTTTGAAGAAGCAATTTCTATATTTAAGGGAGCAACTGCTGCAACACCATCTCCAACTACTACACTAAAACTATTTGGATTTAAAGAGATGACTTTAATAGGACTATTAACAGCAATATTTGCAAAAGCTTTACCACTAAATACTGATTTTTTAACTACAAAACCGTTAGTTGTATTTGGTAAACCAATAGCACCAGATACTAAACCTGCTTTTAAACGTATAGCAACTCTTGCAGCAACAGCTTTACCAGTTGTGTTGTGAGAGAATACTACTACACTAGCATTTGTTTGAGTTACAGCATCAGCAATTGCTTTTGCATAAACTTGTGTATCCACTTGATTGAACACTTCGTTATTAGCTAAATGTATTTTGCTTACTCCATATTTACCCAAAGCAAATAAATCATCATTAACAGCACCTAATAATAACCCTTCGGCAGCAACACCTAATTGTTTTGCTATTTGAGCCCCATAACTTAAAGCTTCAAAAGAAGATTTTTTGATATGATTTTCGGTTTGATCTATGAATATTAAAACTGACATATTTTTATTTTGAAAATTTAATAAATTGTTGATGCTCTAAAAAGCTTTAGCCTCTTTATGTAGTAATCTAACTAATTCATCTACATTATCAGCATCAACTAATTTTACACCAGCTTTTGCTGGTGGTAATTCATAACTTGATACAGATGTTAAAGGTTCTACATGAATTGGGTCAATTGCATGTAAAGGTTTTGAACGAGCAGCCATAATACCACGCATGTTTGGAATTCTTTGCTCAGCTAAACCTTTTTGACAACTTACAACAAGCGGCAAGTTCACTTCGCAAATTTCTTCTCCACCTTCAATTTCACGAGATACTGTTGCTTTTTGATTTTCTACATCAAATTTTGTAGCCAAAGAAACATAAGGCATATCAAGCATTTCAGCAACCATTCCACCTATTGATGAACCATTATAATCTATTGTTTCTTTTCCTGTAAAAATAATATCGTAGCTATTTTTTTGAGCAATATCAGCAATTTGTGCTGCTATGGTATAACTATCGTTACTTTCAATATTTATTCTATAAGCCTCATCACCACCTAATGCTAAAGCCTTACGAATAATAGGGTCGCAATCTGATAAACCAACAGTAACTAAATGTATTACTGTTGATGCATCTTTTTCTTTTATTTCAATAGCTCTAACTAATGAATACCATTCATCGTAAGGATTAATAATCCATTGAACACCATTTTCATCAAACTTAGTATTGCCATCCTTAAAAGCAATTTTAGAAGTTGTGTCTGGTGATTTACTAATACAAACTAAGATTTTCATTGAAAGTATTTTTATTTAGTTGTTTAGGCAACTATATGCAAAAGTATGGGTTTTTAAAATTTAACAAAGGTTATTGTATTATTTTTTATTTAGGAGATTTTTTTGAAGATTTTTTGGCAACAAATGGCAAAAATAACCAACTAATTTTTCAACAATTTCACTACTCCCTCTTTTTCAAGAATCATGTAACCTAATCTATCATCACTGATACCTTCTTTGAGTTGAAAGCTAAATTCCATTTCATTATTTACGATTGCAGTTTCAAAATATTTAAACTGAATATTTTTATTTTGAGATAACTGCTCTCCGATTTCGTATAAATGTGTTGAGAGGATGAACAATCCATTTCGTTTTTTTTGCAAACCATCAATTACGGTAACACTGCACTTCATTGCATCATGAATATTGGTTCCTTTAAATAACTCATCAATTAAAATCAACCATTTTTTTTGATCATTTACTTTAATTATGGTGCTCTTTATTCTTTGTACTTCATTATAAAAAAAACTTTCATTTTTTAAAACATTATCTACAATTTGAATATTACTGAGCAATCCATCAAAATAGGAAATTTCTAAAGCATTTGCTGGAACACTCATGCCTACATGTGCTAAATAAACTGCAATTCCTGTAGCTTTTATAAAAGTGCTTTTACCAGCCATATTGGCTCCTGTTAAAAATAAAAAATTATTTTTTAAATTCAAATCAAATTCGTAACCAACAGGATTTTTTAGAAGTGGATGATATAATGCCGTAGCATGCATTAATGGTTCATTAGATTCTATAAACTTTGGAAAATGAAAATTAAATTTTTCAGTCGCTTTTGCTAAACTTAAATAAGCATCAATATTGCTATAAATTTCAACTAATTCTTGACTTTGATATTTAAAATCATTTTTAAAGAAAGATGCATATTGTAAAATTGAATGATCTGTTAAACTATTTTTATTTTCAAGAATTATTTTTTGAATTATTTCTTTATCGAATATTCTTGAAATTTTTGAAACCCAATTTTTTGCTTTTTTACTTGATGAATTTTGCAAAAGAATTTTATGTTCATATAATCCTTTAATAAAATCTACAAAATGTTCAACCGAATACTTAGTGAGAAAAAAATCTGGCTTCGAAAAATATTTATAGATAATAGTATTAACTTTTTTTGGAGGATGTGGATATGCATCTAAAGCTGTTAAATAAAATTTTTCTATCACCATTAGTGTACCATTGGTAATGGTTTTTGGAATTTGATGATGAATAGAAATTAAATATTGAATGGTATTTTGAGTATCTATAATTGCTTCAATACTTTCTAATGGAGCTGAAAGAATTTGTTTTAAAATATCTTTTCCTTCATTAGTTTGAGTAAAATTTAATTGATGAAAGATAGAATGTTCTTCTTCTCTACTTAAAATAGCTAAATCGTATAAAGTGGTTTTGTCTATTTGCATAAATGCAGCAGTTGTGGCTTATATTCTATTAAATTGCAAACGTTTGCCTTTTATAGATTCATTAAATTGATTTTTTCCATAAACTAAATTTCCATTTACAAAAGTAGTTTCAATAGTTGCAGGTACTGCAAAATTTTCAAATGGGCTCCAACCACATTTGTATAAAATATTTTCTTTAGTAATGGTATATGGTTTATTTAAATCAACCAAAACCAAGTCTGCAAAATATCCTTCTCTTATATAACCTCTTTCTTTTATTTGAAAACAATCTGCAACAGCGTGGCTCATTTTTTCAACAACACGTTCCAAACTAATTTTCTCCTCTTTAACATGATGCAACATGATTTGTAAAGCATGCTGAACCAATGGCAATCCTGCATGAGCTGCAAAATAATCATCCACATTTTTTTCTTCCCAAGTATGTGGTGCATGGTCAGATGCAATAATATCTATCTTATCATCTAACAAAGCTTGCCATATTGCATTTTGACAAGACTCATCTTTTATGGCTGGATTACATTTAATTTGATAGCCTAATCTTTTATAATCATTACTATTAAAATGTAAATAATGAACACAAACTTCACTTGTTATTCTTTTATCTTTTAAAGGCAACATATTGCCAAACAATTGAATTTCTTTAGCAGTAGTAATATGTAAAATATGTAATCGGGTGTTAAATTTGTTTGCAAACTGAATAGCTTTCAAAGACGATTCAAAACAAACTTCTTCATTTCGTATCAAAGCATGATCTGCAGCTGTAAACTTAGTTTTAGTAAGTTTTAATTTTTCAATATTGGCTTTTATAATCGCTTCTTCCTCGCAATGAGTTGCAATTAAGATTTCGCTATTTTCAAAAATTTTTTCTAACAACACAGGGTTATCTACCAATAAATTACCTGTTGATGAACCCATGAATATTTTAATACCACAAACATCTTTTTTCTTATCATTTGTCTTCATTAATTCATCGTAATTTTCGTTTCCAGTTCCCATAAAAAATGAATAATTAGCCAATGAAGCTTGAGCTGCTATTTGATATTTGTCTTCTAAAAGTTCATGAGTGAAAACAGGCGGATTAGTATTAGGCATTTCCATAAAACTGGTTACACCTCCTGCAACTGCAGCTCTCGATTCAGAATAAATAGTTGCCTTATGTGTTAACCCTGGTTCACGAAAATGAACTTGATCATCAATTACACCAGGAATAAGGGTTTTACCATTAGCATCAATTTCGAAAACTTTATAATTTACTTGAATATCGGTTGCAATTTTTTCAATTCTTTCATCCTTAATCAATACATCACCAAATACCTTTTTCCCTTCATTTACAATCTCTGCATTTTTTATGAGGTAAGTTGACATAGAATCTTATTTTTGATTTACAATAATCAAAGATGAAAAAAATATTTTTCTTTTTACTCAATTTATTTTTTTTTCAACAAATAAATGCTCAAGCTGACTTTATAGAATTAGGTTCAACTCAATACAATTTACTAGACCGGCTCGAAATAAAACTTCAAAAAGATTCAGTTTTAAACTTTAGTATGGTAAAGCCATACGATAGAAAAATTATTACTGAAAGACTTGAATACATTGATAGCCTATACAAAGCAGGTGTATTAAAGCTATCGAAAGTTGATTTGTATAATTTAGATTTAGCCTTGAAAAATAATTTTGATTGGAGAAAAAACAGAGGTGATACATCGCTTCAATTTAAAAATCTTTGGGGTAAGCAACATAAAACAAATCCTTTTTATTTTGGTGTGAAGAGAGGTGATTTTTCGTTTTACTCACACCTCATGTATAATTTTCAATTGGGTAAAGAAAGTATTTCAAGTGCTAAACTACATAACAATTCTCGTGGTATATTTCAATGGCGTGGGCAAGTAACTAAACGTATTGGTTATTATACTTACACTACAGACAACCAAATGAGAAACCCTTTATATGTTAGAGAATATAGTACTAAAAACTATGCTGTGCCTGGCTTTGGTTATTTTAAAGGAAATGTTTCACAAGGGTCAACTGCTCCTATTGATGCTTTTGAAGTAAAAGGTGGCATTATGATGAATGCTGCAAAAGGTATTGACTTGCAGTTTGCTTTTGATAAAGTTTTTATTGGTAATGGATACAGAAGTTTAATATTAAGTGATTTTAGCAATAACTACCTTTTCTTAAAAGTGAATACTCGCTTTTGGAAAATCAATTACACCAATTTATTTGCTCAAATGATTAATAGAGATGGTGTTTTTGGAGACACAGTTTATCCTAAAAAGTTCATGACATTTCATTCACTAGATATTCAGGTTACAAAATGGTTGAACCTTGGATTTTTTGAGAACATTATGTTTGGTAGAAAGAATGGTTACGACTTAAACTATTTAAATCCTATGATTTTTATGGTTGCAATGGGGCATCAGGTTGGAAGCCCTGATAAAGCAACTATTGGTATGAATTTTAAAGCCAATGCTTTTAAAAACACTCAGCTTTATGGACAAGTTATAATTAATGAATTTGTATTAGGAGAAGTGTTGAAATACAGTAAAGGCTGGTGGGCTAATAAACAGGCTTTACAATTGGGGTTCAAAGCTATTGATGTGTTTGGTGTAAATAATTTAGATGTTCAAGGAGAAGTAAATATGGTTCGACCATTTGTTTATACTTCTAAAGATAATTTTAGTTCATATACTCATTACAATCAAGCATTGGCACATCCTTTAGGTGCAAATTCTAAAGAAATTATTGGTATAGTTCGTTATCAACCCATACCTAAATTAGTATTACAAGGAAAAATTATTTACTTTAAACAAGGATTAGATTCTGCTGGTAATAATATGGGTAATAATGTTTTGTTACCATACACTACCAGACCTTATGATTATGGATGGGAAATTGGATCAGGAATCAAAGCCACAGGATTATTAGCACAAGCTTCAGTTACTTATGAATTATTACCGAATATTTTTTTAGATGCTGATTATATAATTAGAAATTACCAAAGAGATAACAGTGCAGATGTTAACACCAATATTTTTAATGTAGGTTTTAGAATGAACTTAAGAAAAAGGGAATACGATTTTTAAATTATTCTAATTCCTTTTTCATCAAAATTTATTTTGCGTTGCTTAAATAAATTTCCTGTAGTCATTTTAAAAGTTTTTTTACTCATACCAAAAAATGCATAAATATATTCAGGTTTAGATTTGTCGTGGTAAGGTAAAAAGCCATTATTTTCTTTTAAGAGTCGTAGAATTTTTTCAGATTCATCTTCAACTTTCATAAAACCGGGTTTACCCAAAGCCACGTCTATCTTATATTTCAGCTTACCTGTATCATCAGGTTCATGAATTTTTTTAATGAACCCCATAACACTATCGCCAATATTTAAAGTATCAAAAACATCATTATGATGTAGTAGACCCGAATGCTCATTATTAATAATTACTACAAATCCAATATCGGTTTTACGATATATGAGTAAGTCAACAATATCTAATCTCTTAACAGTAAGTTTTTCGTTTTGTAAATAAACATCTAATTTTTCAGAGGCAACTATTCTATTGGTTTGTTCATCTATATAAATTTTTACTAAATATTTTCTACCAACAAACATTTCACCCAATTGTTTAGTTCTTGGAACAAAAATGTCTTTCATAATTCCAATATCTAAAAAAGCCCCATGAGGTGTTACAGTTTTTGCTTCTAGTAATGCAATATCTCCCACTTGTGCTTTTGGTTCTTGCGTAGTTGCAATAAATCTTCCTTCATTGTCTTTATAAATAAAAACATTAATGGTATCACCAACTTTTAAGCCTTCTGGCACAAATCGTTTGGGTAAAAGAATACCATCTAATTCATCTTCTAAATACACACCAAAATCAACAGTACGTAGTACTTTTAATTCATTATATCTTCCAACATTTATCATAATAAAAACTCTTAAAAATTCAATTTTATCAAATATACAACACATCAATGTCTAAGATTAAAATTATAGCAGTATAATAATAATTCACACTTTGAACTTAATTTTGAAAAGTGATAAAAAATAAGTCTATACAATTAGTAGAATGCCCTAGGGATGCTATGCAAGGATGGAAACATTTTATTCCTACAGAAAAAAAAGTTGAATATTTAAATGCATTACTACAGGTTGGCTTTCATACTTTAGATTTTGGAAGTTTTGTATCGCCAAAAGCCATTCCTCAAATGGCAGATACTGCTGAAGTAATTAGGGGTTTGGAATTGGGAATTGGGAAAACAAAATTACTAGCTATTGTTGCCAATACTAGAGGTGCTGCAGATGCTGTTGCTTTTGATGAGATAAATTATTTGGGGTTTCCATTTTCTATTTCACCAACATTTCAATTAAGAAATACCAATAGCACTCAAACTGAAAGTATACTAAGAATTGATGAAATTCAGGAGCTATGTATTAAAAATAAAAAAACTTTAGTTGTTTATTTGAGTATGGCATTTGGCAATCCATATCAAGATGAATACACTTCAGATTTATTAATGCATTGGGCAAATGAAATGGCAAAAAGAGCAATCGAGATTGTTTCTTTAGCCGATACAGTTGGGGTTTGTACACCTCAACAAATTGAGCTTGCATTAACCACTTTAATTCCAAAATATCCTTCCATTCAATTTGGGGTTCATTTACATTCAACACCATTTAATTGGAAACCAAAATTAGAAGCAGCTTTGTTTAATGGTTGCTCCAGATTTGATGGTGCTTTAAAAGGAATTGGTGGTTGCCCAATGGCTCAAGATGATTTAGTGGGTAATATGGATAGTGAAAAAATGATTGCTTTTTTAACAGACCATCAACTGCTGAACAACTTAAATTCAGAAGCTTTACAACACGCTTTATTGCTTGCAAATGAAATTTTTGTTTAATGAAATTTAGAACTGAACTAGAAATAAAAAAATTAGAACCTGCCCTTACACATTTAAATAAATTGATGTTAGTTGGCTCGTGTTTTACAGAAAATATTGGAGAAAAATTAAGAAAACATAAGTTTCAAATTTTTGAAAATCCGAATGGCATATTATTTAATCCTGTAAGTGTTAGTGAAGTAATTATTAATGTAATTGAAAATAAAATTTATACAGAAAAAGATTTATTTGAATGGAATGAAGGTTTTCATAGTTGGCAACACCATAGTAGATTTTCAGGAACAACTATTGATGAAGCTTTAAACAAAATCAACTTAACAACAAAAGAAGCCAATTCGTTTTTAAAAAAAGCAGATTATATATTAATTACTTTAGGTTCTGCTTGGGTGTATACATTTACTGATAAAGCACTAAATGCAACTAAAGGAACAGTAGCTGCTAACAATCATAAAGCACCTAACGATTGGTTTGAAAAACGATTGCTACGAGTAGATCAAGTTATATTGGTTTTAGCAACAATGTTAGATAAGCTGGGAGCATTTAATCCC
>JANLVQ010000111.1:0-19799 GCA_031364085.1 Chitinophagaceae bacterium | reverse complement strand
ATTGCCAATTAGCAAAGACACTATTACCAATACACTTAAATATACTGCAACATTTGCTCAGGCACAAGCATCAAACAATTTGCAAATTGTTATTGTACCTACTGGACCAATTGATGCCGATGTATTAAGAGGAAAAATGACACTCAAGCCAACGTCTAACATTATGGCTTCACTTACAGATACTGCAAAGTCTATGTCCATTAATTTAAATGGAAAATTTGATTGGGGTAATAAAGATTTTAGTGTTACAGATACTATTATAAATACTGGTTCTGCATCGGTTAGAAAAAAAGGAATTAAAGGAATAAAGATGCTGTTAAATTTTGAGAATTTATCTCTTTCTTACAATAATAATTCTGTTACCGATGTTCAAAAATTAACTTTCAATCCTGGTACATGGAGTTTTGCAAGTCCACAAAAAAGACTTGCCAATTTTCCTGTAACTATAAAAAAAGTATATTATAAATCATTAACCACTGTTGCCCCAACCAATACTAATTATCGAGAATTATTGCGAGGTGCTTTGATGATAGATGTTGTAGCTAACTTAACAGATGATATTGGTGGAAAAACTACACTTGGTGGTGCTTTTGCAATTGAACAGAATAAAAGCAATTTCTTTAAATTCAGTCCGAAATTCAAAGGTGTTTTTATAGAAGACATTGAAGTGCATGCAGATATGCCAGCTGTTAAAATTGACGGCAATTTAAAAATGTATGATAACGACCCCGTTTATGGCGATGGGTTTTTAGCTACATTGGGTGTAACCTTTACTGCTGTTTCGTTACAAGTAAATGCTTTAGTACAATTTGGTAATACAGTGTACAATAATAACAATCAATATTACAGATATTGGAGAGTGGAAGCAGATGCCAAGTTTTCGCCAGGTATTCCGTTTTTAACAGGTGTTGGATTTTATGGTTTTGGTGGTGGTGCTTTTTATAATATGGAAGCAAATTTGGTTACAAGAACTGCTCCTGAAGTTGGATTTAAATATGTGTTTAAGCCAAAGAAAAGTAGTTGGGGTTTTAAAGTAATGGCAACTATTGCAACACTTCCAAAATTTGAAACTTTCAATGCCGATGTTGCTTTGTTGGCTCAATTCACTACATCGGGTGGTATTACAAAAATTGGATTTACAGGAGATTTTTGGTTAGCTGCAAAACTTGAAGAAAGAATAGATTCTAAAATAAAAGGTGGCGTTGTAGTAGAATACAATTTTACTGATAAAATATTTTACATGGCTGCATTATTATCTGTAAATGTTCCTCCTGCAATAACCACCCCATCTCCTGTTGGTTTTGTAATGAATATTAATGGAACTACCAACAAATGGTATTTTAAAGCAGGTACACCTTCTGCAACCAATACAGTTAGAATATTTGGTATCGATTTGTATTCTTATCTTATGTTTGGTAATGATATTCCTGTGCCTACCGGATTTACTCCAAGGTTTGCCAATAACTATTATGCTGCAACAGGTTCTTGGCCCAATAATGGAAATGTAGGATCTGGTGGCGTTGGAACGAATACAGCAACTGGTAAAGGCATTGCAGCTGGTTTAGGAATTGAATTTTCGCAAGACATTAGCAAGAAAATTTTTGAAGGCACTTGCAGAAATTGGTATATTGGAGGAAATGTAATGGCTGGTGCAGAATTAAATTTAGCATTTATGCATCAAACTGGTTGTATTGGAATTAATGGATATAGAGCATCTGGAAATATTGGACTTTATGGAAGTGTTAGTGCAACAATTACAGGAACAAGTTTTAAAGATGTTTGCGAAAGCAAATCGTATAATTTATTTCAAATAAGAACAGGGGCATGGTTAACAGGCAAGTTCCCTAATCCTGAATATGTTGCAGGCTCACTATCGGCACAAATCAGTTTGTTTAGTGGGTTAATTGATGTAGCCTACAGCCATTCTTTTCAAAAAGGAACTGATTGTGCTGGAACAACTGTTGTTACAGCAGATGCACCACAAGAAGATGAAGCAGCAGATTTAGTAAATAAACTCATTCAATCTGTTGCTCCAAATTCCAGATATAATTTTCCGGTAAAATCTCCAATAAATGTAAGATATGCATTAGTGCCAGATAGATCTTTTGATGTTGCAGAAAATCAGGGTGATGGAACCATTAAAAACAGAACCTTTAAATTAAAAGTGGTTACTACACTCGAAGTTAAAAATTCAAGTGGGGCTTGGGTTGCACAAACTATTTTATCTAAAGTAAATAATCTTGGCGAATATCAGTATTACAAAAAAGCACCATTAAATTTAAGCAATGCTACAACACAAGTTGCACAGGTATCACAAATGAATATGGTGAATACAAATAATTCAAATTCTTTAGTTTCAATGAGTGGAGCTATAAAAAATACTATGATTGTAAATCCTGTTCCACCACCACCACCTCCCAATTATCCAAATCCTGTTCCTGCAGTTGTAAATAATTTAGAAATAGACAAAGATTATCGTTTTATAGTAACTGCAACTTTAATGGAATATGGAATGAACCCAACAATTGGAATAAATGCAGGTAGAGGTGATGGTTTGTCATTATCATGGGCACCTGCTAAAACAAGAACCAATCAAACAGTAACAGAAACTAAAACTGTTTTGTTTAGAACAGGACCTATGCAAATATTTCAAGCAAATTCAAATAATCAAGTAAGATAAATTATAAAACATGAAAAAAATTATTCCATATATTTTGTTTACTTGCTTGATGGGTGTTAGTATTTTTTCTCAAGCACAGATAGAAGTTGGTACTTGCAAAATTGCAGCAATAGCAAGATACACTCAAAAAGGAGTTGAGTTAAGATGGATACCTGATAATAAAACTATTCTTAAACTTAGTTTCAAAAATGGATTCACAATTGAAAGATCAGATTCAGGAACAAATCGCTTTGAAAGTATTGGAGTTGTAAAGGCATTTGAACAAACTAAATGGGAGCAATTAATTGCAGAAGAAAAAGATTCAGCTACAAAATCTAACCTTGAACTTGCAATGGAATTTTTATTTGCAAATCCATCTTCAGAAAAAAATGTAATTAGTCTTGATAAAGGCATTGCAGAACTTAACGAGCAAAAAAGTAAAGAAGATATGGTTTATGCCATTTTTGTTTTAACTGCAATTAAAGATGCAAAAGTAGCAGAGGCATTGGGTTTGGGCTTTATTGATAAAACAGCTCAGGAAGGAAAAATTTATACTTACAGAATTAATATTTCTGCAAAATCTGATTTATATAAAATAGAAAATGGCATTGTAAATATCAAAGCAGCAATTAATCCTAACAAATATAAAAACGAAGTGTTTGTTTATGCAGGAGATAAACAATTAACTTTTACATGGACAATCAATCCCAATATTTCTGGTTATTTTGTTGAAAGAAAATCTGAAGGTGAAACTAATTTTAAGCCATTAAATAAAACTCCTTTTTATGATTCAAAAGGAGAAGGTTATGATGGAACTATTAATGGAACTTTTAAAGATGATTCTTTAGTGAATTATAAATGGTATCAATATCGCTTTTATGGATTAACATCGTTTGGAGAAAAAGTACTTTTTGCCGAAGTAAAAGGGATGCCAAAAGATTTAACTCCACCCGATGCACCCATATTAAAACTTCCTAAACAAATAAATCCAAAAGAAGCAGAAGTAGCTTGGGATATGTATGGAAACATCAATGATTTAAAGGGTTTCATTGTTGCAAGGTCGAATAAGGATTCTGGAAATTTCACCATTCTTCATACTACTATTTTAAATAATAAAACAAGAAAATACATTGATAATAATTTTAATGTAGATGATAATAATTATTACGTTGTGTATGCACTAGATACTGCAGGAAATATCAGTTCATCTTATCCTGCTTTTCTTACTTTAATTGATAGTACACCTCCAGCAAAACCAGAAATTCAATCTGCATTAATTGATACATTAGGAATTGTAACACTTAAGATTAAGTTGGGAAAAGAAAAGGATTTAAAAGGGTATAGAATTTATAAAGCAAATAGTGCCGAACATGAACTTAGTGTAGTGAAAGAATTATTTAAGAAAGATAAATTTGATACAACTCCAATTCAACTTATTTTTTATGATACCGTTGGTTTGAACTCTTTAACCACAAAAATATTTTATAGGATTAAAGCTTTAGATTTTAATTATAATCAATCTGTTTTTTCTGAAATGGCTATTGTAAAAAGACCAGATACTATTCCACCAGTAACACCTGTTTTTACCAATGTAATAGTTAAAGAAAATCAGGTTGAATTATTCTTTGCTCCAAGTTCAAGCATTGATGTAAAAGAACAAATGGTGTATAGAAAAATAAATGTTGCAGATGAATGGAAAATGTTGATGAAATTAAGACCAACAGAAAAACAAATCATAGATACCAATGTAAAAACGGGTGTTACCTATTTTTATACCATTAGGGCAATGGATGAAAGTAATTTGTTTTCTGGGTTTGCAAATATGGTGTATGGTAAGCCTTACGACAGTGGTATAAGACCGGTGGTAACTAATTTGTCTTCAAAAATTCAAGACAAAAAAATTGTACTAAGTTGGGATTATCCTGAAAAATATAAAGGTGCCACTTTTGCCATTTATAAAAAAAATGAAAAAGGAGATTTAGTTCAATATAAAAAAATTGTTGAAAAAATTTTTGTAGATAATGTTGTTGGCAAAGAAAATGTTTATGCTGTAAAAGTGTTTACTGCAGATGGTGGTCAATCAGCATTAAGCAATTTAATTTCACAAAAAAATAATTAATTACAGTAAGTATTATTATTAATTTTATTGGATACTTGTCTTGCCATAAATTTTGTTTTCAACTTAGCTGAAAATAGATATAAATGGTTTGTTCTAACATTATTTCGCATTACTTTTGAAAAGCTAACAAGTTTAATTTATTATTATGAAAAAAATATTTTGGTTTTTCCTTTTAATTTGTAGTATCAATTTATCTGCTCAAAACTATCCCATCACATCAATTAATATATCATTACCGGCCAACCCCGATGCTAATACAGCTCGTTGGGGATCTAGCACATCAACGCTTACCATTACTGCAAATGCCAGAACAGTAAATGGAAAAATTGATGACAGAGTTAGAGATGGTAGAATATTAGTAACTATTAGAAAAGAAAGCTCAAAAGTATGTGGCACTAATACAAGTAATACTGCCCCTTCAGCTAATTTCAATACAAGTACAAAAGTTTGGAGTGGTGCAAATGCTGTTTCATTATTAGCCCAAGAGTGTTTATTACCAAGTGGAGATTATGAACTTTGTGTTCAATTTTTTGCTGATGGTGCAATAGGTTCAACTCCAATTAGTGAAGAAAAAAGAAAACAATTTACTATAAAAGGGCATGAGCAAATTAACTATCAATCACCACAAAATATTTCACCAATAGATGCTGCATCAATTGCAGCATCAGACATTAAAAAGCCCATTTCATTTCGTTGGACTCCGGTTGTGCCAAAACCTCAAGAATCTACTACATATAGATTAAAAGTTTGGCAATTAATGCAAGGGCAAAATGGAACTCAAGCAATGAAAGCCAATCAACCCATTATCACTAAAGATGTAGATAATTTAACGCAGGCTATTGTTACCAATTTATATACAGGCCCATGTAAACCTCCTTACCTCTGCGACTTCATCTGGAATGTGCAGGCTGTAAACCGGGAAGGAAAACCCATAGGTAGAAATAACGGCACCAGCGAACCTTACAGCTTTAAAATATTGGAGGATAATATCAATACAAAAATTGACAGTGTAAAAGTTGGTTGTTGTATAAAAGGCAAACAAACCATTTATGTAAAAGTAAGTAACCTGCACCCTACCAACCAGGCCCAGGTTACCGCCATCAAGTACCGTGTTAACGGAACCGGGCCGCTTACAACTTTATCGCCAACCACACCCGCAATACCTTTTACCATTAATGCCAATTCATCTCAGGCATTTACGGCTACCATTAATTGTGTTGACTCAATGAAGACCATAAAATTCATTGTTGAAACAATCTGGCCAACCGATCCAGATAATATTAATAATGAAACCGCATGGGATACATTGAAATGTGCATGTACTGCCTGCGATGAAAAGAATTTTACTTTAAATGCACCGGCACCCGGAAACATTTCAATCAGCAACAATACTATTTCTTTTAATCAGCCCATAACCGTAACAACCACACCGGCAAAAACAATTAAAACAATAAAAGCCGAACTGGTTTATTATGAAATGGTGCCCGAAAATGATATGTGCATACCCTGCAATAAAGATGCAGCAACCTACGGGCATTTTACAAATGGCACCAACAGTCAGGAGTGGAACGGACCGCAGCAAACTTTAAATATCAACATTACAACACCACAGCTAACGCCCTGTTGCAGCGCTGTTTTTAAATGGTGTATCAGGTATAAAATTGAGTTTACCGATTGTACTACCTGTAATAAAGTTGTGTGCTATGAAAAGAAGAAAGAAGGATGCGAAAAAATTAATAATAACAATCTAAAATAATTGCCATGAGAAAATATATTTTAGCCATATTGATTTTGGGGATATCCATTTCAAATGCAATAGCTCAGCAACAGTGTGTTATAACTGCTCCGGCTGCCGCCAGCTCCTGGACTACTGGAACCAACATGCCCATTCAGTGGAATGCAGGTGCATTTACCAGCAATGTAAACATCAGCCTTATTGATTACTCAATAGGTCCTCCGTCAGGTACGGTTGTTTTAAGCATTGCAACCAATGTTGCCAATACCGGTAATTATAATTTTTTAATTCCAACAACATTGCCTTCTAAATGTACTTATGGCGTATATGTTGAGAATGTAAATAAAACAAATTGGTGTTATGGCCCCTCAAATATTTGTATTACCAATGCCGCTGCTGCCCCAATTTGCTGCCCGGAGTTTTTTTTGGTGGCTGATTTTCAACCATGTGATAAAAACAGGGCTTGTGAAGAGAGCCCAGCTAATCCTCATGGTAGTGCTGTGGGAAATCCTACACTCGGAAGCTCTAAGGGTATTACTGCCTGTAAAGGAAAATCTCATAAGTATATGGTTTTTCCTAACCTGCCGGGCTTTACTTATACCTGGACAGTTTTGGGCGGAACACCCTTTGGCCCAAGCGGCAATCCCATGATTATAACCTGGGGAAATGGAAACAGCGGCTACATTCAGGTAATCATCAGTAATGCAAATGGAACATGCAGGGATACTATTACAAAAAAGATCTGCCTGATAGATGGGCCAACTGCTGCATTTACTTTTTCTCCCAATCCGGTTTGCTTAAACGCTTTGGTTTGTTTTAACAGTACACCCACTGTTGGGGCCACTAATTATTATTGGGATTTTGGAGATGGTAATACATCAACAGCCCAACACCCATGCCATACGTACACATCTCCCGGAAATTATACTGTTGTTTTAACCGTATCTTCTTCTGTTGTTGATTCGCTTGGCAATTTAAGCGACTGTGGTTGTAAGGACACCGCAACTGCTTTAATAAAAGTGAGTAATAAAAAAGGAATTGATATTTATACAGATGATTGCCGAAAAATGTTATGTACCAAGGATACTGTTAAATACTGTACCAGTGCTACTGGCTGTACAGGCTTAAACTGGGTAATAAATGGTGGTACAATTTTAAGCGGCCAGGGAACTACCTGTGTAACAGTAACCTGGGATCAGCCAAGTACTTATCCAACATCGGTTACTTTAAATGCAAACTGCCCCAACACCTGTGGCAACACAGCTACATTATATGTACCGGTGCTTTATCCAAATTTACCAATACAAGGGCCTGCAACTGTTTGTCAAAATGCAACATCAACCTATTCTTTACTGGCCCTGCCGGGTACATTTTATAAATGGACCATTAGTGGGGGCGGCATTATTGCGGGCTACGACAGTAATCATAATGTTATAAACGTACTGTGGGGCAATGCTCCGGGAGGAATGTTTATTATTACCTGCAATTACAATAATCCGTATAGCGGATGCAGTGGTACCGATACCATTGGTGTTTATATACGGCCTAAGTTTCAATTGTTTGGCCCATCTCCGGTTTGTGTTACGCAAACAACAAATTATTTTGCCACCGGTCCGGCAACAGGCTGGACATTTACACCCCCAACCGGATTTACCAATACAGCAATTGGTGCAACCGGACAAAGTATTTTATGGAACACAGCAGGTGCCTATTCAATAACCACTTACCCGGTTACGCCTGCAAATTATTGTACGCCATCTGCAACCATTAATATTATAGTAAATCCAATGCCGGTATTAAATCCAATTGCTGGGCCGGCAGTTATTTGCCCCAATCAATTATATAATTACACGGCCAGCAGTAATTTGCCCGGCGGAAATTATACCTGGATTTTTACATCAGGCACAGGAAATATTGCACCTTATGGTACAGCAAATTCTTCAGCATCAATTTTATTTACCGGTGCAGGGCCATGGACTTTACAGGCATCGCAAACTGTAAAAAACTGTACAGCCAGTACAACATTAGCTATAACAAAAGTGCCGCCGCCACCGGCAATTACGCTTACACCCGGCGGAAGTATTTGCAGCGGCGGAACAATAACAGCAACAGTTACAGGCGTGGTACCTCCCGGAGGATATATATGGAGTGCAACACCAGGTGCTGTACTTACCGGAGGCCAGGGAACAACAACTGCAACATTTACTGTAAACAGTAACGCAACCATTACCATCACCAGTTGTGGCGGCAGTACATCAGCCAATGTTACTACTAATGCTGCAACAGTTACAATAACTCAAACTGCAGGAGCTTGCTCTGCAACTTTAACGGCATCTCCCGGAGGTGGTACCTACAATTGGTTTTTAAACGGCAATCCGGCAGGAAGCGGTAACCCCATCACTATAAATCAAAACGGAACTTATTTGGTACAGGCTAATTATGGTGGATGCCTGGCAATAGATACAATAATTATAACCGGCATTACGCCGGTAGTTGTAACTATTACCGGAATCGGAAATTTATGTAACGGAGGAAGCGTAACCATGCAGGCTGCCGTACAGGCAAACTGCCCCGGTGCTGTTTTTACATGGAGCAATGGTTTTGTTGGTAATCCGCTGGTGGTTAATACCCCGGGTAGTTATTCCGTAACGGTAACCTGCAGCAATGGATGTACAGATGTTTCTAATGTTATAAATGTATCGCCTTGCCCTCCTGGAGGTGGTAATGCAAATTGTATAAATGATTTAATTATCAGCCCTTCTAATTGCCCTAACCCGGTTGCTTTAACCACAAATATTCCTGTTGGTTGCACACCGGTTTCAACAGCCTGGTTGTATGGCGATGGCTTTGGAGGCACTACCGGAAATCATTTGTATAATACAGTAGGCACATATACTGTTATAGCAGTAATGACCTGCGCTAATGGTAGTGTACATTGTGGCACACGCAATATTACAATACCAATGGTTGATTCGTTTACCTATGTAGTTAGTTGTGGTGTTAATGCCTGGAGTATTCAATTGCAGGATGCGTCAACTTATTTACCGGCTTATGCAGGCTATTCAATTTTATGGACAACAACCTGCGGTACTTTATCCGCTACCAACATTCCCAATCCAACATTAACCGTTCCATTTGGTTGTAACCCAACAGTTACACTTACTATTTCTAAAAACGGATGTACACTTACCAAGTCATTTACATTCGGTTTTCCAAATACACCTTTAAGCATCAACGGGCCTACTACCGTTTGCAAAGGAGTAAACAATACATTCAGCAGCAGTTATACAACCGGCGTTCTTTCTTATGCATGGAACTTTGGAGATGCAACAACAGGAGTTACCAACCCTATTACCCATGCATATAACGGCACACCAACCAACCCGGTAATAACAATGAGTATTACCGATCAATATGGTTGTGTATTTACGGCAACAAAACCCATAACCGTAATTATTCCAACACCGTTAACCATCAGTCCGTCACCTATTGTAAAAATTTGCCCTGACTGTGTGCCACCGGTTATCTTAACTACAAATCCTGTTGTTGGTTTTACAAACTATCAATGGTATCAAAATGGTGTAGCCATTAGCGGAGCAACAAATCCTACCTATCAGCTTTGTACTTTTAATGCTTCGGGTAATTATTATGTAACTGCTGTAAATAGTGCTAATAATAACTGTCCGGTTACTTCTGATACAGTTAAAGTGGTTTATCTACCTAAGCCATTAGCCGATATTCAGGGGCAAACAGTACAATGTGCAAGTGGCGCATCGCCCTATAATATTTCTTTACAAAATGCTGGTGGGCTCAATCCTAATTATACTTATCTGTGGACGGCAACAGGACCGGGCACGGTTACATTCAGTCCCAACAATCTGCAATACTATGCCAGTGCCTCTGTAACACAATTAGGAACCTACCAGTTTATATTAACTGTTACTGATATTACCACGGGCTGTATGGCCAGGGATACATTTTGTGTGTACCTGTATTTAAGCCCAACGCTTACCGTTACTGCCCCGGCTAATATGTGCCAGGGAACAATGTACACGATGACAGCGAATGCTACGCCGCCTAATCCAAATTATATTTATCAGTGGAGTAATGGAGCAGGTACGCAAAGCATCATAACATCTCAGGCCGGAAATTATTCTGTAACTGTTACAGACCCTGTGAGCGGATGTACAGCTTATGCATTTGCCGGCACCATTAAAAAACGGCCTTATGTAGATTTGTTCCCATTAGGCTGCGATACTTTATGCGATACCGCAAAACTGATACCGCCATTGCCTTTAGCACCCGGCCAAACATACAATGGTGTTTATACAATACAATGGTATGTTGATGGCAACTATCATTCTACAGGGCCTGTTCTAAACCTTGGCGTACTAAGTCTGGGCCAGCACCAAATTTATATTATTGTTACAGATATTGCAACAGGCTGTACAAGTACATCGGGCAAATATGATTTGTTTATAAAACATTGCGGCGACTGTGATTGCAAGGAAAGTAAATGGGATAAAATAACTTTAAGTTCCGGTAAAACAGATAAACTGCCGGATAATGCCAAAACGGACAATCCTAAACCAGCCAATGACCCCAGCGCCATCAGTTTAAACTGCGGTAAAACTTACAAACTGGATTGTAATAACCCTTATACCATCAATGCAAATTATTTATGTAAGGATACTGCATGTGGCGGAAAAATTACGTATAGTTTGCAGCCACCAAGTGGTTCACCTATTACCGGAACCATGCCACCTGCATTTAATTTTACACCAACACAAAACGGAACTTATGTGCTCACTATGTATGGTTGGTGCGGCGATAAGATCTGCGATACCTGTATTATTAAGTTTGAAGTAAAATGTGTGGGTTGCGAATGTAAAGGCAGCAAGTGGGGTGAGCAAACTGTTACAATAGACAATAATACCAAATCATTTAAATGTAAGGATCAATATGATGTAAAATGTAAAACGCCAATTACTGTTAATGCAAATTATTTATGTGCTGATGAAAAATGTAATGCTGCTGTTACATATTCATTGCAGCCGCCAACCGGTTTACCAACTCCCGGAACATTGCCGTTGACATTTACACCTCTTCAATCGGGTACTTATACATTAACCATGTATGGCTGGTGCGGTACAACCATTTGTGATAGTTGCGTAATTAAGTTTACAACTGAGTGTAAAGAAGATTGTTGCCCGTATGAAATAAAAGCAACAAACGGAACCGTTAAATACGATTATACACAAATACCCAATGCAACAGTTGCAGCACAAACATTTACCATTAATGGTTTGGCATTGGCAAGTATTACCGAGGTTAGGGCCAATGTGGTAAGCTATACCATTGATGATAATTATAAAAAGGAATGTATGAAGTGTGTTAACCTGCCATTTACCTGGGCAAGCATTGCATCGGCAGGAAATATTGGCGCAGTGCCGGGATTGATTACCATGTATGGCGGCACAACAGTGCCATCATTTAACGGAAGTGGTGCAGGTGCTTATAAAAACCCAAGAGAAGTGATATGGAATAACGGGGCCCAGGTCAGTATACCCAACAATACCAACATAGGCATCAACTTTATTTTACCACCAGTGCCTGCTATTGATTGTTGTGAGCTGAAAGGAAAGATCTGTGTGAAGTTTACTTTCCGGGATAAGGATTGTAAAGAATGTGAAGTGATTGCCTGTTTTGATTTTGTAATTAAGAAGAAATAAAAAACATTGATTAAAACCCAAACCGATTTTTATGATGAGAAAAAAAATAATAACAACCTGCTTTTTCTTTAGCCTGTTTTCTGCAGGACTGTTTGCCCAGGATGTAAAAGAGAAAGTAAAAGAAAAATTAAATATCAGCGGCACAATGGGTATAACCTATGAGGGATATGGATTAGATGTTAAACCAACAGGCAGTAGTTTTTATAACCCTCGTAGACCCTGGAATCAAGTACGATTTAATTTTGCTCCATCAATACAATTCAACAAAAATTTTACTCTCCCTCTAAATTTTAATTTTGCTACTGTTGCTACCAATTTTGCTGGTCCTTATGCAGGGTTAAAAAATCAAACTATTGGGCAATTTATTACTAACCCAATGAATAATTTTGCCATCAATCCCAAATACAAATGGGCCGAATTACTATTAGGTACTCAATACATAAATTATAGTGATTTAAGCACTGGTGATATTGGAATCTTTGGTGCAGGTTTTAATTTACACCCTGGAGAATTTACAATAAAATTTTTCACAGGCCTTTCTCAACAAAGCATTAATCAATCACCACTTCCTTTGCCCAATGGAGTTACTGGGGCTTTTAAAAGAAGTCATTTTATGTTTCAGTTAGGACGAGAAAAAGAAGGGAATTATAAAGTATCATTAAATTTCTCTAAAGGAAAAGATAATATTAGTTCTGTTATTTTACCACCATTATTAATAAAGCCACAAGAGGGTTTTAATTTTAGCTTTCAAGTAGATAAATTTTTTAAGAAAGGATGGTTTGTTAAAGCAGAAGTTGGACAAAGTTTTTTTACACAAGATTTAAATCAACCCTTAGCATTGGTTAATGCTAATTTATCATTCAAGCCATTTATTGAAGGAAGAACATCTACTATAAAAGATGTTGCTGCTATTGGTTCTATTGGAAAAAAATCTACCAACTTCGATATTAGTTATGCCACAAAATACATTGGAGCGGGTTATCAAACCACAGGATTTCCTTTTATGCAACCAGACAGATGGGACAATACCATTAATACCCGTTTTAATGCCTGGAAAAACAAAATAAATGTAACAGCAAGTGTTGGGCAACGTATCAATAATTTAAGTAATACATCACTAAAAGCAGAACAAATAATTGGTAACATTAATTGGTTTACACAGTTTAATGATAAATTCAGCTTAAATATTAACTATAACAATTTTGGTTTTGAATCGGCTAGTGGAACAAATCCTTTTGGAATAAAAAATGTAAGTAACGATTTAGGAATTAGTCCAACTTACTCTTGGTCAAGCTCAACCATGACCAATATTTTAACCATGAGTTACAACTATAGCAAGTACGATGAGAGAGATGTTATTTCAGGTATAGTTACAAGCAATAATACGCATACTGCATTATTAACTTATGTACCAGTTTATTTTAATAAAGAACTTACACCCGATTTTAGTATTTTATATTTTAGTAATACGATGCCAAGCTTTAAAAATTCTTTACTCACTTTTAGCAGTAGTATTGGTTTTCCTATAGCAAAAAAGAAAGTACAATTAAAAGGGCAGTTACAATACACCATTGGCAAGATAAATAATTTTACTGCTAACAAAAATTTAATCGCATCTTGTAATATAGATTGGAAGATTGATAAAAAACTCAGTTGGAATACTTTTCTATCAACCAACTATTTTAAATATGGCGATGAGTTAGGCAGTATACCTTTAATTGGTGCAAATTATTTAGAGTCTAATTTAAGAACGGGATTGCAATATAAATTTTAAAATAGTGCAACATTAAAATCATTTAAAAGAGATAAGATGAAAAAATATATAAGCATATTACTACTTAGTTTTTATAGTGTATCGGCAACTGCACAATTAAATACCACACTCGAAGTACAAAATGCACCCACAGCAGTGTTAAGCGAATGGGCAACTCGCAATTCCGTTATTAATTTTATTGTTACAAAAATTGACCCCAATCCACAGCAAGCGATTTTTAAAACCGAAATAAAATTAACCGATGGAACCGTAATAGCAACTACCGATTTAACAAGGGCACCCAAAATAACTTTAAGAAGCGGCACAACCGTGTTTTATAGTAAAGATGTTTTGCTATTAGAGATAATGATTTTTTCAGGAAAATATAAAACATCATTAGATAAAACAGGCAAGTTACCTGCAGATAATTATCAACTTTGCATTCAGCCTTTAACCCCCGATACTTATCAACCCCTATCAACTGTAAAGTGTAAATTTTTTAATTTAGTTGCGTTTCAATTACCATATCTAATTATGCCAGCAAATAATACTGTTTTAAATAGATTAGCTGCTCAAACTGCAATAATATTTCGTTGGACTCCCTTAACCCCAATAGCAAAAATTCCACCTTACTATCGAATTCAAGTTTTTGAAGTTTTATCCAATCAAAAGCCAGTACAGGCTTTACGAAGTAATCAACCTTTATTAGATGAAGTGGTAAGAGCCATTACCCAATATGTATGGCAACCCCGTTTAGCTTTTAATGCTTCAGATTCTTTACCTACTAAATTCATTTGGACCATTCAAACTCTCGATGAAAATAAACAACCTGTTTTACTAACCGATGGAAATGGTGAAAGTAGAAGTGAGCCTTATATTTTTTCAATAGGAACAAATACTACTATTGAGAAAAGAAAAGGAAATAGATTATAGCTGGGTTCAACTATACATACTATTTTATGACACGACAACAAACAGTCAACATCACAGTTCTTTCGCTTCTTTTTAGCAGCCTG
Source organism: Chitinophagaceae bacterium (assembly GCA_031364085.1). GTDB lineage: Bacteria > Bacteroidota > Bacteroidia > Chitinophagales > Chitinophagaceae > CAIVPM01. The sequence continues at coordinate 4,785 of JANLVQ010000111.1, read as the reverse complement.
ACAAATTGCAGCCCAACCATTAAGAACAACGACTATCTGGTTTCTTTCAATGACAGCATCAAAAATGAATACGGTTATAAAAATCAGAAAGGAGAAGTTGTTATTCCTCTTGGAAAATATGAAGCATGCTTCACCGATACTTTTAAAACTTATGCAATTGTTGTAAAACAAAATTCTGGGAGTTTTGTGGCTGTGGCTATTGATAGGCAAGAAAACATTTTGTATGAGGTCTTTCCTTTTGATAATGGACCAGACTATGCATCAGACGGACTTTTTAGAATTATAGAGAATAAAAAAATCGGGTTTGCCGACTCAATGACTGGTAAGATTGTGATAAAACCACAGTTTGATTGTGCCTGGCCTTTTGAGAATGGTGTGGCTAAGGTAAGTACCGACTGCAAGACTCAATCGGAGGGAGAGCACTGGTGGTGGTTAAGTGACCATTGGTATTACATAGACAAGACAGGAAAAAAAGTTGAGAAACCGAAGGCAACAAATGAATAATTTATAATCAACAAATGCAGGTAAACAGACCAATCACACCCTCAAAAGAGTTGCCGACTCTTTACATAATTATTGCAATAACTACGCTGATTTTATTTGGTAGTGGATATTGTTTTTCTCAATCAAATAATACAGTACCAATTATGAAAAAAAACATCGGGCAGGACGAGCGTATCGCCGCTCTTGAAAAAAGAATTGCAGAGGCTGGCGATGATTTTGTTTCGCTAACCTTGGAGGAATATGATCTTATGCTTTCTAAACCCATTGGCACCATTGATGGATTTAAGCCTCTTACAACCACGGCAGGTGGAATAATGGTTGGTATTGGATTTGCCGGTAACGGAATACAACAGGTTATACAAACCATTTTCCAAAAGATTCCCAATATTGGAGAAGGAGACGTGTTTGTCATCTTTGATTTTGTTAAAGATGATAATGGTCTTGATTTTTTAAATCGAAAGAAGAGAAGTTTTGGTCAAGGTGGTGGGATAGATGAAATAGAGGAGGATGAGTCTACTCAGCTTACGCTTGATATTCGAACTGCCGGTTTGAAATCATACTGGTTTGGAAGCCGGGACGTTAAAATGGGAGTGAAAGCCGGAGAAAGCATGTTTAAAAATATGTCGTTTAGCGATATGAATTCCGGGACTGCTTCAGGGAAAGTTGTTATGCAACTTCCGACAAATATTACAGGACTTGCCTTAGCCAAAGGAGATATCGGTGTTGAGAAACCTTTTGCCGGCGGTGTGATGACCCTGAAAGAAATCAAAGACGACCATATTTCTTTTCAGTTTACCGGTGATAGCAAAAAGATTTATACATGGAAGGTTTATGATGTAAATGGAAATATCCTTGATATAGATAATACTTCGTTAGAAAATGGACTTTATCAAATAACTGCTAAAAATCCCCAGTCAGTAAAAATATATCAATCAGAGATTGTCCGTAAAGAATATCCTTTTGTTTTTGTACAGAAAAAAAAGCCTGCTCCTGCCCCACTGTTTGAGGGGATTGATGCTGCACGGTTTTCTGCCGCGATGTTTTTTCAAACACAGTTACTTCAAACAAAAAAGGCAGCACCTGTTTACTTAGATAAAAATGATCCAATAGTAAAATCCATTAAAGGTAGGGCAGTAACCGATCTGAGACAGTTAGCAAGGTTTGTGGACCCAGAGTCGCACGAAAGTAAATTAATTAAAACACAAATGAATGCGTTGTCAGAGGAGAAGAAAAATCAATTGCAGGCTTTGGGCGGACAATCAATTGAAGATTATACAGCTCAGACACTTTTCGATGCCGGCACATTTATGTTGGTTCTTAGTAGTTTTAAAGAGATGGATCAGAAAAAGATACCAGAAGGTTGGGATATTCGTGTTCAACACCATGGTGCTGATAAATATATAGCTGAGTTTTGGGAAGATTCTCATGCTGTACATCCGGAAGCAAAAAATAAAATTGGCGAGAATGAACGATATTATAAAATGATGGCTTTGTTTTATACCTTAGAAAAGGGTAACTCGGTTACTTTTCATAACCCGTTTCAGCCGGTGATTGATTTTTTAAAGAATTAAAGCAATTCGTTTGTATTAAGAATGATGACGATTGATCAATCTTGATGAAGTTGAAATTCCGAATAACATTCTAAAAGTAATCCAAAATGGAAAAAGCAACTTTGTTTTTTTTAGAAAATTCTAATATTAAAATATCTATGCAGATATATTTTAACGAGAAAGACCAGTTATACTTTGATGGGTATGATACTGGTAAATTCGTTGAAGAAGCCTGGGGAAATTCTGATTATGAATATATTTATACAATAGAATCAAAGGAAGTAAATAAATTCTATCAAATTTTTAACTTAAAGGCAGGGGATAAGTCAGGGCTGTTACAAGCAATAAAAAATGAATTTAGTGTTAATAAAGCTTACTCATTATTTGGGGAATTTATGCTGGCTCATAACATTAATCATGAACGTTTTACATGGACATAAAATGGAATATTTCGATTGACAAAAAGCTTTGGAAAGAGGGAATAATGAAGGCCGTTTTCAGTTTTGATTTTGAACACAAAGAGAATCCTAAAGAACCCATTTACTGGAAAGGTAGAATCTACTCAAAAATTAATATGAATTGAATAAAAATTAAAACACAAATTTATTTAAATGAAAAAAATCGTATTGCCTTGTTAGCATTAGCATGTTTATCTACAGCATTAATGTCTAAAACACCAAAAATCCATTTTGTAAAGTATACTTTACAAAATGGATTAAAAATAATTCTACACCAAGATAATTCTGTACCAGCTTTATATCATGTAGGATCTAAAAATGAAGATACGGGCAGAGCAGGTTTTGCTCATTTTTTCGAACATTTATTATTCGAAGGAAGTGAAAATATTAAACGTGGTGGGGTTGATAAATATGTTACAGGTGCTGGGGTGCTTTTAATGCTTCAGATTCTTTACCTACTAAATTCATTTGGACATTGCAAACTTTAGATGAAAATAAACGACCTGTTTTACAAACAGATGGTAATGGAGAAAGTAGAAGTGAGCCTTTTGTGTTTTCTATTTCAACAAAAAATAATTAAAAAATTATTTGATGTAATTGCTAATTATTTTATGAACAAGGCAGATGGTGAAAGTACTTTTTTAAAACTTTTGCAAGTCTTAATCCGGCATCAAGTAACTGCTTTTTAATTATTGGGGAATTATAATTAATATACTCATCATCAATTTTGTTACTTGAAAAATTGTAAACTTGTGTTAGATGACTTCTAGATTCATTCATCCAATTCACAACATTTATTTTCTTAATTTGTCTTATTTGTTTCTTTGTGTATGGATTAAAACGTAAACAACTATCAAATTTTATTTTTTTATATTCAATCATATCTGAATCCCAAAGCCTGTGGAGGTTTGATCCTTTGCCAAAAAAAGAAATCTGAACTGTATTTCCACCTTTATCTATTCCATAACCACAATGTAAAGGTTGGTGTAAATCGCCAATTAAATGAAATAAGATAAGTAAGTTTAATTTAATTTCTTGTTTCGATAAATTATACATGTTGTCTAATTTCAACATTGCATTATTAATGCCATTAATAATATTATCATTTGTTGAAGGGATGTAGTGTTCTCCTTTTTCAATATTAATGTAATGGTAAGGTTTTAAATAATCATAAGTTTTATCATTTCTTAAATTATCCATCCAGCTTGCAGCCTCTTCAATAGTTAAAGTATCTAAATATTGCAATACATTTTTCTTTGTTTGTTCATCTAAATAACTAAAAGCAATTTGTGCAACTATCGAATGGCCTGTTCTTCCCCAAGCATAAGTTTTTTGAATTGTAAATTGAAAAATAATTAAGAAAAGAAAGGTTGATAAAAAGTTTTTTTTCACGGTTATTTTTTATGGGTTAATAGCACTTGAATGATTTGGCCAAATTGCCAAATGTCTGTAAAGGTATTGTATAAAGGAACTGGTGCAATTCTAATTACATTTGGTTCTCGCCAATCTGCAATTACACCATGCTGGCATAATGCATTAAAAAAATCTTTTCCTTTATTTTTTATTAGAAGAGAAACCTGACAGCCTCTTTCGTTTTCATTTCTTGGAGTTATAATTTCAATCAATGGCTCCTCTAATTTGCAATTTATTTCGTATATGATAAAAAATACATAGTTGCTTAATTGTTTTGCTTTTGTTTGTAAACGCTGCATTCCAGCTTCTTCAAAAATGTCTAATGATGATTTATGAGCTGCCATTGATAGGATAGGAGCATTACTTAATTGCCAACCTTCAGCAGTTGGTATAGCCTTAAAGCCCTTCTCCATTTGAAACCTAGTATCTTTTTCATAACCCCACCAACCAGCAAATCTTTTTAAATCTGTATTGGTGGCATGCTTTTCATTAATATAAATTCCAGCTACTCCACCAGGCCCACTATTTAAATATTTATAACTACACCAGCAAGCAAAATCAATATTCCAATCGTGTAAATGCAAAGGAACATTTCCTACTGCATGTGCTAAATCGAAACCAACAGTAATGCCTATCTGATTTGCTTTTGCAGCAATTTGTTTCATGTCAAAAACCTGACCTGTGTAATAATTAACTCCACCAAACATTATTAATGCTAATGAATCTTTATGGTCTTCTATGGCTTGTAAAATATCTTCTGTTCTTAAAGTATGTTCACCTACTCTTGGTGAAACTTCAATTACTGCATCTTCATAATTAAAGCCATGAAATTTTACTTGAGATTCTAATGCATATTGATC
>JANLVQ010000107.1:0-2596 GCA_031364085.1 Chitinophagaceae bacterium | reverse complement strand
GCATTAATGAAAGCTGTGGCCATAGAAATTTTAAGAAGAAAATTAGTGGTGAGTTGGTGGACGAATATTCGTTTTGAAAAAAGCTTCACCAGAGATTTATGTTTACTTTTAAAGGCATCAGGTTGTATTGGAGTTTCTGGTGGGTTAGAAGTTGCTAGTGATAGATTGTTACAACTTATACAAAAAGGAATTACAGTTGATCAAGTTGCCAAAGTAAATAAAAACCTTACTGATGCTGGTATTATGGTGCATGCATATTTAATGTATGGCTTTCCTACACAAACAACACAAGAAACAATTGATAGTTTAGAAATGGTTCGACAAATGTTTGAAGCTAGAATTTTACAATCTGCATTTTGGCATCAATTTACCATGACAGCACACAGTCCTGTTGGTTTAGCACCTGAAAAATTTAAAGTAAAAAAAGCACAAGAAGTTGAAATCACTTTTGCTAATAATGATGTTGAACATATTGATGAAACAGGAACCAATCATGAAGAATTTAGTTTTGGATTGAAGAAATCTTTACACAATTATATGCACCAAACTTGCTTAGATTATCCTTTACATAAATGGTTCGATTTTAAAGTGCCCAAAACTTCTGTTGAAGCAAATTATATTGCAAATGTTTTGAATGTTGTTGAAGTTTATAATCATAAAGCAACTGCTAAAATTATTTATTTTGGAAATCTTCCTTCAATTGAAATAACAACAAAATCGAAAAAAGGAAATCAATGGGAAGTTGCTAATTTAACATTTGAAACTAAAAAAGAAACTATTGCAATATCTGTTGATGCAGCACAAGGAAACTGGCTATTATCCATACTACCAAAGCTTTCTATTGAAAATATTAGACAACATTCTTTACAAGAAATTAAAGATGATTATGAGAAGAATGAATTAGAAAATTTTGAATTGTTTTGGGATAATAAACCCATCAACACTTTGTATAAGGTTGGATTGTTACATTTATAAAAAAAGCCATTTCAAAAAATTGAAATGACTTTTAATTTTATTAATAGTAGAATATTTATTGACTATTTATATTCAGTTTTAAAATTTAAAATGTTTTATAAAAAATATTAAATATTGTTAGACCTATGGATAATCTATATTTGAAAGGCAAAACTGATTTGTAAAATTAACAATACAAAATAAATGATGGTTTGCTAAAAAATAAGCTTACACCACAAAGCCTAACCCCTTACCTACAACTGAATATTAACATCAATAACTGGAACGAATCCTCTAATTTTATTATAAAATAACCCATTAAAAAAAATTCGACAAATTATGCAAGGTATTAAGAAAGAAAGCAAGAAAATAATTCATCTCATACTATCTATTTCAGGATTTATTCCAGAACATATGACCCTATTGAGGTTTTTTATTATGTTCGGTTCAGTTTTGGCAACTATTTTTTTACTGCCAATGTATAAAAGTGTGAATTATGCAATTATCTATTTTATTCTCAGTACAACTGTATATATCGGTTTTATCTTTTTTGTTCTTCCAGAACGAGGCTATCGTTTAAAACTGATTGAAAAATTTGGAGAACAAGGAGCGTATTTAAAATATGAAGCCTTTCTTGCATTTGCATTTTTCCACAATGGAGTTAGTTTGAGTTTTATAAGCCAGGCTTCAGCTGGTAGCAGTTTCTTTGAAAATATTCCAGTTCAAGTAACTATGTTATTTGCTGCTGTTTTGTTTACAATTGGTACTAGTATTAAAATTTGGTCTGCTTATGTAGTTGGCATCCCTATATACTACTGGAAAGATATGTTTTTAGGAAAAAAAATTTGTGACTTTGTTGTAGCTGGACCCTACAAATATTTTAGCAATCCTATGTATGGTATTGGGCAAATTCAAATTTATGCAATTGCCATTTATTACAATTCTATCTATGGATTTATCTTTGGAGCAGTGAATCAAGGGCTCGTGTTTTTATTTTATTTCCTTGTTGAAAAACAATTTATTTATCGTACTTATCTTCAACAAAAAACTTAAAAGAAGCAGGTGCTTTGTACTAATAATATGGCAGTTCGTAACAATGTATAAAAACAATTGTAAGCTCAGTAGTAATTTCAAAGGTCTTAACCGTTTCAATTTTAATTTAACTTAACAGAAACGGTACCTGCCGTCAGCTACCATTCTTGTACTTACCGTTGCCCTATACTTTTTACAGACACTATATCCAAATCAACAATACAAAATGTATAATATAATTATGTTGATTTTTTTTAGAAACATATTTTTCATAAATTGCCTGTATAACACAAATACAAGCTTAAGGCAAGCTTATTAGCCCTGTGCAAACTTGAAACTTTATCGCTTTTACAAACAGACGAAATGAAAACAACTTATCCGAAAGACACCGCTTTGAACGACCAGCCAACTCATAGTGTTTTATTTTTTTTGCCACCCCTCAAAAAAATTTAAAAATTATTATGCCACCGCACATTTTTTGCCAACGCCCAAAGAATAATCCGTATTTTAACGACCTAAGAATTTAAACAAATATGTCAACAAAGTTTTTTACTAATAGCGAAGAGAACACCTTAATAAATAAGTTTGAAGGTGTTTTTACATACAATCC
>JANLVQ010000057.1:0-3091 GCA_031364085.1 Chitinophagaceae bacterium | reverse complement strand
TATATTCCAGAAAAAAATGCCAATAAATATTACAATCAAATAACAGTTGGTATAGATTTTACTGCACGTGATATACAGAAACAGCTCAAAGAAAAAGGACTTCCTTGGGAAAAAGCTAAAGGTTGGGATGGTTCGGCTTTTATTGGTAGATGGAAAGATATGACCCAAGTTAAAGAACCCATTACCTTTTCAATGAATTTAAATGGAACTCAAGTACAAAAAGGTATAAGCACCGATATGATTCATTCATTTGATGAAATAGTTGCACATATTTCTGAATATTTCTCTCTCAATATAGGCGATATGATTTTTACTGGCACTCCAGCTGGTGTAGGAGAATGTGTAGTTAGTGATGTTTTAGAAGGCTACCTCGAAAACGAAAAACTTTTTACAGTAGAAATAAAATAAGTTCTACATAATATTCTTACAACTATAACGTTATCTATTAGGTCACACCCTAATAATCCGTTATATGCTAAGTAGAGATACGCTATTGAAGGCATTCAAACTTATGGTAGCATCTAAAGCTATGAGTGAAACTTACGATGCTAAAAGAGCTATCTGCAACTATGTACATTCATCCTCTCGAGGCCACGAAGCCATTCAAATAGCAACAGGTTTACAATTACACCAACACGATTGGGTTAGCCCTTATTATCGTGATGATTCTATGATGATGGCTATGGGTTTTGAGCCTTATCAACTCATGTTACAGTTATTGGGTAAAAAAGATGATCCATTTTCAGGTGGTCGTTCTTACTATTGTCATGCAAGTAATGCAGGTAATGGACATCCAGGAATTATACATCAAAGCAGTGCAACAGGTATGCAAGCCATTCCTACAACAGGCATTGCACAAGGATTAAGATATATAGAACTTAACGATATTAAAGTATTGAATAAAGGACATGAAGGAGAAAATCCTATTGTAGTTTGTTCAATGGGTGATGGAGCTGTAACTGAAGGTGAAGTAAGTGAAGCTTGGCAATTTGCAGTGTTAAAAAGGTTACCAATTATTTATTTAGTACAAGATAATCAATGGAGCATTAGTGCAAGTGCCGATGAATATAGAGCCATGAATGCTTTTGAATATGCAGAAGGTTTTAAAGGCATGAAGCGTTTACAATGTGATGGTAGCGATTTTTTACGTAGTTACGAAACTATGCAAGTTGCTATTGAATATGCAAGAATAGAACGTTTACCAGTAATGGTTCATGCAAAAGTGCCTTTATTAGGTCATCATACCAGTGGTGTTAGAAAAGAATTTTATAGAACAAGAGAAGATTTATTACGACATGGATTATATGATCCATTACCAAAATTAAGATTGCTTTTAAATGCATCTGGTTTTAGTGAATTTGAAATAAATGAAGCAGAATCGCAGGTGGAGAAAGTAGTTGCAGATTCTTTTGAAAGAGCACAAAATGCAGCTGAACCAGATATAGATAATATTGAAGAACATATTTTTGCTCCTACTCCAATAACTGAAGAAAGAGGTATTCGTGAGCCTTTTAATGGAGAAAGAGTAATGATGGTAGATGCTGCTTTGCATGCCATTGAAGAAATAATGAGAGAATATCCCGAATGTATTTTTTATGGACAGGATGTAGGAAAAAGATTAGGTGGTGTGTTTAGAGAAGCAGCAACACTTGCAGAAAAATTTGGAGACAATCGAGTTTTTAATACAGCCATTCAAGAGGCTTATATTGTAGGTTCAACAGCAGGTTTATCAGCGGTTGGCGTTAAGCCAATTGTTGAAGTACAATTTGGCGATTACATTTATCCAGCAATTAACCAGTTGGTTAATGAAATTTCAAGATCAAACTACTTAACACAAGGTAAATTCCCTATTCAAATGGTATTAAGAATACCTGTTGGCCCTTATGGTGGTGGAGGTCCTTACCATAGTGGAAGTATTGAAAGCACTTTATTAAGTATTAAAGGTATAAAAATTGCTTATCCTTCAAATGCTGCAGATATGAAAGGCTTAATGAAAGCTGCATTCCTTGATCCAAACCCTGTAATTATGTTAGAGCATAAAGGTTTGTATTGGAGTAAAGTAGAAGGAACTGATGATGCTAGAACCAAAGAACCATCAAGCGATTATGTTTTGCCTTTAGGTAAAGCTGCCATTGCATTACATGCAGATGCAGAAAAAGTAAAAGCAGGAGCAACAGTTTGTGTGGTAACTTATGGTATGGGTGTTCATATGGCTAAAAATGCAGCCAAATCTTTTAATGGTAATGTAGAAGTGGTTGATTTAAGAACTTTATTCCCTTTAGATGAAGAAATGATTTTTAATCAGGTTCGTAAACATGGAAAAGTAATTGTGTTGAGTGAAGAGCAACAAAGCAACTCATTTGCAGAAGCATTATCACTCAGAATTTCAAATAATTGTTATCATTTTTTAGATGCAAAAGTTGAAGTGATTGGCTCATTAGATTTACCAGCAGTGCCTATCAATTTGGCATTAGAACGTGTGATGATGCCAACTGTAGAAAAAGTTAAGGCTCGTATATCAAAACTAATTGCTTATTAATTGTATTTTTTTCTAACCAAGCTACTATATTTGCAGCCCAAAAAGGGCGAGGTAGCTCAGTTGGTTAGAGCACAGGATTCATAACCCTGAGGTCACGAGTTCAAATCTCGTTCTCGCTACAAAATAGTTAAAGGATGCTGAAAAGCATCCTTTTTCGTTTAAAACTAGTAGAGTAAAAAATTGTACTAAATTGGACAGAGCCCCTTATTAAATTAAATAATAGTTTTACTTCACGAGTTATAAAGTAAGTGTCCTAAAAAACCACAAAGCAGCAGTAATGTTGCTTTTTTTATTGGTAATGTCAAATGTGTTTTTCAGTTCTTTGTATTATTGATACCAACTGGTGCTTCAACTTTAGTAAGTAACACTTTGTTGTGATTTGATTTCAATTTCAGTTCTTTGTATTATTGATACCAACGAAGTAGTTGGTGTGCTTGTCCCAATACCAGTTGTGATTTGCTTTCAATTTCAGTTCTTTGTATTATTGTTACCAACGCATTAAAATTAGTGTAATCTGCTGGTAAAGTTGTGATTTGCTTTCAATTTCAGTTC
>JANLVQ010000320.1:0-8406 GCA_031364085.1 Chitinophagaceae bacterium | reverse complement strand
GGACGGGCACCAAATTGTTGATCATATCCCTTTTCAGCAATAAAATCTTTTGCTTCTGTGGTTAATTCCATTGTGAAGCCAAGATTCTTTATTCGCTTCATGACATTCTTCATTAAAATATCAATGATAGAAAATATATGCTCTTTTGTCAATGAATTGAAAACGACCACATCATCAATCCGGTTCAAAAACTCGGGAGAGAAAGTTCTCTTCATCGCTTTTTCAATAACCGACTTATTAAAATCGTCCAACCCTTCAGTTTTTGCCGATGTTGCAAAACCAACTCCTTCTCCGAAATCTTTTAATTGCCGGGCACCTATATTAGAGGTCATAATGATCAACGCATTTTTAAAATCTACTCTTCTTCCCAAACCATCTGTCAATTGACCATCATCCAATACCTGCAATAAAATATTATAAATGTCTGGATGTGCTTTTTCGATTTCATCCAATAAAATGACACTATATGGTTTTCTGCGAACTTTTTCTGTTAATTGACCTCCTTCTTCATATCCTACATATCCTGGAGGGGCACCAACTAATCTGGTTACAGTGAATTTCTCCATATATTCACTCATGTCAATTCGTATTAATGCATCCTCACTGTCAAACATATATTTGGCAAGACTTCTAGCCAACTCAGTTTTACCAACGCCTGTAGGACCTAAAAATATAAATGTACCAATTGGCTTTTTAGGATCTTTTAATCCAACTCGATTTCTCTGAATCGCTTTTGTAACTTTTAGTATGGCTTCGTTTTGACCAATAACCATTTTTTGCATATCGTCACTCATGTTCCTCAACTTTTCAGTTTCGGCTTGTACCATTCTTTTAACTGGTATACCAGTCATCATACTTACTACTTCTGCAATATTTTCTTCAGTAATTGGATAACGCTTATTCTTACTTTCTTCTTCCCAATCTATTTTTGCTTTTTCTAATTGATTACCTAGATTTTTTTCTTTGTCTCTTAAAGCTGCAGCCTCTTCGAATTTTTGGCTTTTTACAACTTTATTTTTCTCAATTTTTATTTCTTCAATTTTCTTCTCTAAATCAACAATACTTTCTGGCACATTAATGTTTTTTAAATGAACTCTTGCTCCTACTTCGTCTAAAACATCAATAGCTTTATCTGGTAATAACCTATCTGTCATATACCTATCACTTAATTTTACACATGCGTCTAAGGCTTCTTGATCATACGATACACTGTGATAGTCTTCATACTTACTCTTAATATTATTGAGTATTTGAATAGTTTCTTCAATACTTGGTGGTTCAATTAAAACTTTTTGAAATCTTCTATCTAGTGCCCCATCTTTTTCAATATACATTCTGTATTCATCTAAAGTACTAGCTCCTATACATTGCAATTCTCCACGAGATAATGCTGGTTTAAAAATATTGCTAGCATCTAAACTTCCACTTGCTCCACCTGCTCCAACAATAGTGTGTATTTCATCAATAAATAAAATTACATCTCTATTTTTTTCCAATTCATTCATAATGGCTTTCATTCTTTCTTCGAATTGGCCACGATATTTTGTACCTGCAACTAATGCTGCAAGATCTAAACTAATTACTCTTTTTTCGAAAAGCACTCTGCTCACTTTTCTTTGAACAATTCTTAAAGCCAAGCCCTCTACAATTGCAGTTTTACCAACACCAGGTTCACCAATTAAAATAGGGTTATTCTTTTTTCTACGCGAAAGAATTTGAGAAACTCTTTCAATTTCTTTTTCTCTACCAACAATTGGGTCTAGTGTTCCAGCTTCTGCAAGTTTGGTTACATCTCTTCCAAAATTATCTAAAACAGGAGTTTTACTTTTTGTATTTACACCTTGTTTTGGAGCTGGTGGTTGTTTAAAACTTCCAGATTGTTTTTCATCATAATCATCATCATCATCACTATCAGAAAAATCGGCTTTTGGATTTTCTAAAGGGGCTTCTGTACTTCCTGTAGCACCAACCATGCCTAATTCATTTCTAAAAATATCGTAATCAACATTAAATTGATTGAGTATTTGTGTAGCTAAATTTTCTTTATTTTTTAAAATGCTTAATATAATATGTTCACTTTCTACCATTGGGCTTTTTAAAGTTTTAGCCTCTAAAACTGTTACTCTAATTACTTTTTCTGCTTGCTTAGTTAATGGTAAACTATTTATATTAGCAATGTTTTTACCTGCTTTATCCTTAATTGCCATTTCAATTTCTTTACGCAATTCGTATAAATCAACATCTAGAGATTGTAATACTTTAATGGCAATATTATCTCCATCACGTATCAACCCTAATAGCAAATGTTCTGTTCCAATAAAGTCATTTCCGAGCCTTAAAGCTTCTTCTCTGCTAAAGGCAATGATTTCTTTTACTTGAGCTGAAAAATTATTATCCATATAATTGGTTTGGATTTGTACAATAATAACGAATATTTTTGAGTAAAGTTGTTCAATTTATTACTCAAAATTTTCAAATACAATATATGGAAATCAAAATTGATACCAAAGAAAAATTCAAAGTAATTACGCCATTATCTACAAATATTGATGACAATATTACCAAAGAGATCAATGATTTGTGTTTAACAATTTTCGAGAAAGAGAAAATTAGTGTAATTATTAAACTTAAACATGTTATAAAATTATCAGATCTTGCTATAGAAAATTTACAAACTTTAAGTAATACTTTCTATGAAAAGAATGTAAGTTTTGTTATTTGCGAGTTAAACCCAAGTGTATTGAAACAATTAAATGAGGATGATTTACTAGATAACTTTAATTACGCCCCTACTGAAAGTGAAGCTTGGGATATTGTTCAATTAGAAGAAATTGAACGTGAATTGTTCTCTGGTGATGAATAAATATATTTTTTGCATAGATTAAACTTAAACAAAACATTAGCATCTGATAAACTATTGAGTTTTATCTTCGCAAAAATTTTAGAAATTAATGAAATTTAGATTACACGTAGCTTTTATAGCTTTATTGATTGGAAATATTGGTTTCAGCCAAGTTGATGTTAATGCAAAAAAAATATTAGATAATGTTAGTTCTAAAGTAAAATCTTACTCTGGAATAGTTGGAAGTTTCTCTATTAAATCCATTACATCTAAAGGAAAAAATAATGGTTCAAAAACTGGCACAATTACTTTAAAAGGTCAGAAATACATATTGAAACAAGGCAAAACAGAAATTGTTTGCGATGCCAAAAATATTTATAACTATGATGGATTTAAAACTGTAACAGTAACACCTGTTGAAGAAAGTTCATCTACTTTAAGTCCACAAAATTTACTTTCAAATTTTTACGATAAGGATTTTAGTTACAAACTTGTAAATTCAAATGGTACATTTTATCAAATTGATTTATATCCAAACGATAAACGAAAAAATTATTCAAAAGTTACTGTGTTTGTTGATAAGAAAAAAGATATGATTACAAAAGCCAAAATTTTGGATAAAACTTATAACATTATTGAATTTTCTCTAAATAATCTCAACACTTCAGCCATAATTAAAGACAATTCTTTCGTTTTTAATAAAGCACATTATCCTAGTAATGTAGAAATTTTAGATTAATTACATACTAATAATAATTACCAGTTAAACACTATATCTAATTTAATATCAGGATGTAAACTTTTTTCAACAGGGCAACTTCTGGCAATTCGAATCAATTGTTCTTTTTGATTATCGGTTGCAACAAATTGATCTGTAAAATTAAAATTAGCTTTAATTTCTACTATTCTTCTTGGGGCATCTATACTCATAATTTTAATTATTTCAATGCTTGTACCAATAAAATTTAAATTCATGTCAGCTGCTCTAATTGCCATAGTAGTAATCATACAACTTCCTAAACTTGTAGCCAATAAATCTGTTGGTGAAAATTTTTCTCCTTTGCCGTTATTATCAATTGGAGCATCATTCTCAATTATGGTACCACTTAATAAATGTGTTAATTCTGTTCTTAAATTTCCTTTATAAACAACTGTTGATGTCATTGCTTTATATTTTTACATTAAATTTACAACTCAAATACCAATAAGTGAAGAAATATATTATTCTATTATTTATTACAACCCCTTTCTTTCTGAAGTCGCAAGAAACAGCAAAAAAAGAAACAAGAAAAGAAAGAATTGAAAAGCAAAAAGAAAAAACTAAAAAGCTTCAAAAAGATGCTGAAGAAGGAGCAATTATTTTCAATAAACAATCATCATTCAATATCGCTTTAAGAAATGATGGTTATGCTTTTGGCTATGAAAGAGGTAAGTATAAAAAAATAAATAAAACAAACTTATGGTGGGTTCATTTAGGCGAAAGAAAACATCTTAAGGAAGAAAAACTTTCTCAAGAATTTGCAGGTTTTCAAATTGGCAACCCATTTATTTATGGTAAAGAGAATAATTTTTACTTTTTAAATATCGGACTAGGTCAACAAAAATTATTAGGTGGCAAAAGCACAAAAAATGGTGTTGCAGTTTCAGCAGTTTATGGTGGAGGATTAACCTTGGGTTTACTTAAACCATACTATTTAGAAGTTATTGGAAGAACTCCAGGAACAATTGATGAAATAAAATGGGATGAAAAAGATTTTCGATTTTTAGATACTGACTCAATACTTGGTGCTGCATCTTTAGGAAAAGGATTTAATGAAATTAAATTATCGCCAGGTGCATTTGCAAAAGTTGCCATTCGATTTGATTATGGAAAATTCAATGATATAGTTTCTGCATTGGAGATTGGAATTAGTGGTGAGTATTATTTCCAAAAAGTTCCTCAAATGGTATTATTAAAAGAAAAAAACTTTTTCTTAAACGGCTATATTACTTTGATTTTTGGTTCTAGAAAATAAAATAATTAATGCAAGAATTACCTGTTATATCTGCAATTGATAACGATATAAAATTAAAAAAACCCAATTGGCTTAGAGTTAAACTTCCTATTGGAGAAAGTTATAAGCATGTTAGAGGTTTAGTTGATAAAAATAAATTACACACCATTTGCGAAAGTGGTAATTGCCCAAATATGGGAGAATGCTGGGGTGAAGGCACAGCAACATTTATGATACTGGGTAATATTTGTACTAGAAGTTGCAGATTTTGTGCAGTTGCAACAGGCAAACCCGAAGCGATAGATTGGGATGAACCTCAACGTGTAGCAGAAGCTATTAACCTAATGAAAGTTAAACATGCAGTGGTAACTTCTGTTGATAGAGACGAGCAACCTGATGGTGGAAGCATAATTTGGCATAATACCATAAAAGCAATTAAAACACTAAATCCTTCAACAACTTTAGAAACATTAATCCCCGATTTTAGAGGTATTGAAGAACAAATTCAAAGAGTAGTTGAGGCTGCACCTGAAGTAGTGAGCCATAACATGGAAACTGTTGAAAGAATTACTAAAAAAGTTCGAGTTCAAGCCAAATACGATAGAAGTCTTTTTGTTTTAGATTATCTTAAAAAAGCTGGCATGAGAACAAAAACAGGAATCATGTTAGGCATTGGAGAAACCAAAGAAGAAGTCGTTGATACTATGAAACAATTGGTTAATGTTGGATGTGATGTTCTTACGCTTGGTCAATACCTACAACCCACACCTAAACATTTACCAGTTCAGCGTTTTGTTCATCCCGATGAATTTAAAGAATTAAAAGATATTGGATACAACTTAGGCTTTGATTATGTTGAAAGTGGACCACTTGTTCGTAGCTCTTACCACAGCGAAAAACATGTAATTGCAGGTTGGGGTAAAACTCAATGGTTGAAAGAGAAAGAAATGCTACTCCAATAAATTTATTCTGTACTAATAAATTTCAAATTCCTTTTTATTCCAGAAAACTTTGATCGCTTCAAGGATGAATTTTTGAAAATAGTTTTAAAATTTTCTTCTGTTAATTCATTCCAATCTGATAAACTAAAATTTAAAATCTCATGCAAAGGTTCAAACTCTTTTTCTTCATGAGGTTTTGAAAATCTATTCCAGGGACAAACATCCTGACAAACATCACAACCAAACATCCAATTTTCAAATTTTCCTTTTACATTGTTCGGTATTAATGCATCTTTCAGTTCAATAGTAAAATAAGAAATACATTTACTTCCATCAATTTCTTTATTAGGCAAAATAGCATCTGTTGGGCACTCATCTATACATTTTGTGCAAGTACCACAATAATCTTTTGTAAAAGCATTATCAAATTCTAATTCAACATCTATAATTAATGTAGCAATAAAAAAAAATGAACCAGCATTTTTATTAATGAGATTACCGTTTTTACCCACCCACCCTAATCCACTTTTTACAGCCCAAGCTCGTTCTAAAACTGGTGCACTATCTACAAATCCTCTTCCATTAAAATCACCAATTTGTTCTTTTATTTTTTGCAAGAAAAGATGCAGTTGATTTTTTATTACGGTGTGATAATCTTTTCCAAAAGCATATGTAGAAATTTTAGGAATATCATTTTTTTGTTGGTGAGATGGATAATAATTTTTTAAAAGTGTAATAACACTTTTAGCTCCAGGAACTAATTTTTGAGGATTCGTTCTTAAATCAAAATGATTTTCCATGTACTGCATTGTTCCTTGAAACCCTTTATTCAACCAATTTTCAAGTCGTTTAGCATCATCATTTAAAAATGCTGCTTTGGCAATACCACAAAAATCAAATCCTAATTTATTGGCAGTTGATTTTATGTATTGAGATGAAGTCATTATTGTAAATAAAACTAAAGATTTCTAACTTCTACTATTAAGAATTTTAAATAATTGGTATTTTCTAAACCCCAAACTATTGGATGATCGGATGATTGAGCATTAAAAACTACTTGTTTTATTTTTTTCTTAGCATCTCGTGCTGCTTGTTGAATAGTATGTAAAAACAATTCTGGATGAACTAAATTGGTACAACTGGATGTTACTAAAAAACCTCCATCTTTAATTAACTTCATGCCACGTAAATTAATTTCTTTATAGCCAGTAACTGCTTTTTGAATAGTTGCTCTACTTTTTGTAAATGCAGGAGGGTCGAGCATTACAACATCATACTCTCTACCTTCTTTACTCCAATTTTTTAACACATCAAATGCATTCATTGCTTCGAACTTGCAAATGTTTTCGTAGCCATTTAAAGCTGAATTTTTGTTGGCTTGTTCAACAGCATTTTCACTAATATCTATACCATAAACAGATTTTGCCCCATAATGTGCTGCATGTATTTCAAAAGTTCCAGTGTAAGTAAATGCACCTAAAACATCTGCACCTATCACAATTTGTTTTATGGCTCTTCGATTATCTTGTTGATCTAAAAAATAACCTGTTTTCTGACCATTTTCTATATCAACATTAAACTTTAATCCATTTTCATTAATAATAATATTTGTATCGAAAGCCTCAGATAAAAATCCTTTCTTTTGTTCTAAGCCTTCTAAAACTCTTACTGGTACATCATTTCGCTCATAAATACCTTTGGGTTGAAATATTTTTTTTAAAGCATCAACTATTTGTTCTTTATATTTTTCAATACCATACGATAAAGTTTGTATCACAAAATAATCATTGAATTTATCAATTATTAAAGCAGGCAATTCATCTGCTTCACCAAAAACCAATCTACAATTTTCAACATAACCTAATCTTTTACGATACTCCCAAGCTTCAGATATTTTTTGAAAGAAAAAAGCCTCATCAATATTTTCTTTTTTTCGAGATAACAATCGAACCAATATTTGAGATTTTGGATTGATATAACCTCTGCCACAATATTTATCATCATAATAAAAAACATCAACAATATCTCCAGGCTCAACATCACCCATTATCTTATCTACTTCATTGGCATAAATCCAAGGATGTCCATTGGCAATTCTCAATGCAATTTTTCTATTTAATATTACTTTAGTCATCATTTTATTTGTGAGAACCGTACAAAAGTAACCTTATCAAATTAACACTTTGCATAATTATCAATCGAATAATCAATAGCTCAACTTAACAGAAACTTCTTAATATTGCAATTCATTAATAAAGCATAATGAGTACAAGTAAGCAAACAAATTCAAAACCATTATTTGGCAAAGAAAATTATACATGGATGTTGATTGGGGGAGCAGTAATATTATTGGGGATTTTTTTAATGAGTGGTGGCAAAAATCCAGACCCAAATGTTTTTGATAAAAACGTTGTATATAGTTCAACAAGAATTACTGTTGCACCAATATTAATTTTATTGGGTTTAGTAATTGATATTTACGCCATTTTTAAAAAGAATAAAGCAAACTTATTTTTTATCAAGCGGTGTTTCACCGCTTTTTTATTTTATCTATGAATTTAATTCAGTCAATCATTATAGCCATTGTTGAAGGCTTAACAGAATACTTGCCAATTTCTTCAACAGGACA
>JANLVQ010000311.1:0-7036 GCA_031364085.1 Chitinophagaceae bacterium | reverse complement strand
ATCAATAAAAAAGATTTTACTACCATTTTTAAATTATCAGACCAAAATAAAAATTATATCGATTATATTTTTATAGATAACATAACAAGAAACGAGAAACCAGAAACTTTGTGGTATAGAATTGAGAGCATTGATAAAGATGGCAAAAAACAATATTCAGTTACAAAATCACTCAACATTCAACATTCATCATTTAACATTACAATTTATCCTAACCCTGCTAAAAATATTGTAACTATTTCATCAAAAGAACCAATTAAAGAAATAAGCATCATCAATCCATTAGGGCAAGTGCTGTATAGTAAACAAATCAACAATAATCAATTATCCAACATCCATCTTCAATGCTTTGCTAAGGGTTTGGTTATTGTTAAAATCATTACTGGAAATGGTGAAATTATCAGTAAAAAATTGATTATTGAATAAAAAACTTGCTAAACAGTCATACTAAATCTAAATGAATTCGTAACATTTTACTTTTGTATAGTATTAAAAACAAGATTCGCATTCTTCTACGAGCAATTTCGTAAAATTATTGTTAAATGATGTGATCAGATTACTGACTTATTATCATATTCATTTACTTGCAACTATAAAGGCACAATATTTGGAAATCATTTAAAAGAAAATATAGAACTATGAAATTTAAACAAATTTTATCCATTGCAGCAATTAGTGCAACCACAGCCATTATAAGTGTTTGGGCTTTTGGTAAATTTACACAAAACAGATTTACAGGAATACAAGAAGTAGGTAAAATTCCTGCAAATTATGCTGGTTATTTTGGAGATGCCAAAGTTCCCGCATCATTAGACTTTACAGCTCCTGCAACCGCTGCAACACCAGCAGTTGTGCATATTAAAACAAAAATTAAAGCTAAACAAGTAAGCAATAATCTTCCTCGACAAAAAAACCCATTTAGTGATATGTTTGGTGGAGATATGTTTGACGATTTCTTTAATGGACCAAGAATGTCAATCATTCCAGAACAAAGAGCAAGTGGTAGTGGTGTAATTATTAGTGATGACGGTTTTATCATAACTAATAATCATGTGGTTTCCGGTGCTGACGAAATTGCAGTTACACTTTCAAACAAAAAAACATATAAAGCAACAGTAATTGGTACAGATGCTAATACTGATTTGGCAGTAATTAAAGTTGAAGCAACTGGATTACCTTACTTAATTTATGGCAATAGTGATGATGCTAAATTGGGTCAATGGGTTTTAGCAATTGGATATCCCTTAAACTTAGATGTAACTGTTACTGCAGGTATTGTTAGTGCAAAAGCAAGAAATATTGGCATTATCAATCCAGATAATAACAAAGAAGCCAAAAATCCGGTAGAATCTTTTATTCAAACAGATGCTGCTGTAAACCCTGGTAATAGTGGTGGTGCATTAATTAATTTAAATGGAGAAGTGATTGGAATCAATTCAGCAATTGCATCTCAAAATGGCAGCTATATTGGATATTCGTATGCTATTCCAATTAACATAGCCAAAAAAGTTGTTAATGATATTATTAAATTCGGTACTGTACAACGTGCCTATTTAGGAATTAGTTACGCTGGTGAAAATATTAGTGAAGAACAAAAGAAAAACGAGGGTATAAAAGATGGTGATGGAGTTTATGTTACAGGTGTAACTGAAAAAGGTGCTGCTGAAAGTGCTGGTTTAAAGAAAGGTGATTTCATTACAAAACTTAATGGAACCTCTGTTCAAACAGGTCCAGAATTAGTTGAACAAATTGCTCGTTACAAACCAGGAGATAAAATTACAATTACATATACAAGAGATGGGAAAGAATCTATAACAAATGCTGTTCTTAAAAATAAAATTAATACAACAACTATTGTAAAAGGAAGCTCATTGATGGAAAAATTAGGAGGTGAATTTGCAACAGTTGATAAGAAAACAGCTCAAGCCAATGAAATCAATGGAGGCGTAGTAATTAAAAAGATTAATGGTGGTGCATTAAAAAATTCTAGGATACAAGAAGGTTTTGTAATTACAAGTATTAGTGGGGAAGAAGTTAAAACCCTTGATGATTTTAATGAGGTCATGAAAAATATTAAAGGAAATATTTATTTCGATGGCATATATCCAGGTTTCACTGAAACTTACAGATACCCAATAAGATTGGGTGATGAATAATTCAATATTTCAAATGCCGAGTTAAACACTCGGCATTTTTATTTTCATAATCTTACTTTTACAACCAAAACATTTTACATGCAATTTTTAATGGATTTACAAATACAACAAAATAATCAAGGAGTTTCAACTGGTACAAAATGGATTGAAAGTAAAGGAAACAAAATCGAAAGTTATTCACCCGTTGATGGCAAATTAATTGGTGCTGTTACTGAAACAGATAAAGATTCTTTTAATCAAATAATTAATACAGCTACTAAAGCTTTTAAATTGTGGAGACAAACTCCAGCACCACAAAGAGGTGAAATAGTAAGACAAGTTGGTGAAGCCTTAAGAAAATATAAAGAGCCTTTAGGAAAATTAGTGAGTTATGAAATGGGCAAGAGTTTACAAGAAGGATTAGGTGAAGTGCAAGAAATGATTGACATCTGTGATTTTGCTGTGGGTTTATCTCGTCAACTTTATGGATTAACTATGCACAGCGAAAGACCTAATCACAGAATGTATGAACAATGGCATCCATTAGGAATTGTAGGAATTATTTCTGCATTCAATTTTCCTGTTGCTGTTTGGAGTTGGAATGCAGCATTAGCATTGGTTTGTGGTAATGTTTGTGTTTGGAAGCCTAGTGAAAAAACGCCTTTATGTGGCATTGCTATACAAAATATTGTTGCAGACGTATTCAAAAAAAATAGTGTTCCAGAAGGTGTAAATTGTTTAGTACAAGGAGGAAGAGAAGTTGGTGAATGGATGAGTAATAATCCAAATATTCCTTTAATTAGTGCAACAGGTAGTACAAAAATGGGAAAAGCTTTAAGTGCTGTTGTTGCTGCTCGTTTAGGAAAAACCATATTAGAACTTGGTGGTAATAATGCCATCATCATATCAAAAAATGCTGATGCAGAAATGGCTTTAGTTGGTGCGTTATTTGGAGCAGTTGGCACTGCAGGACAAAGATGTACAACCACAAGAAGGCTTATTATTCATGAAGATATTTATGAAGCATTTAAAGAAAAATTAGTCAAAGCATATCAACAAATAAAAATTGGTGACCCATTAGATTCTAGCAATCATGTTGGACCATTAATTGATCAAGATGCAGTTAAAATGTATCTCAATTCAATTGAACATTGCAAACAACAAGGTGGTAAATTTTTAGTTGAAGGAAAAGTTTTAGAAAATTTTGAAAGTGGATGTTATGTACAACCTTGCATAGCTGAAGTAACTAACGAATTACAAATTGTACAGCACGAAACATTTGCTCCTATTCTATACATCATGAAATATTCAACAATTGATGAAGCTATTGCCATACAAAACAATGTACCACAAGGATTATCTTCTAGCATGTTTACTTTAAATATGAGAGAAGCCGAACAATTTTTATCTTGTTCTGGAAGTGATTGTGGAATAGCAAATATTAATATTGGTACAAGTGGTGCAGAAATTGGTGGTGCATTTGGTGGAGAAAAAGAAACAGGTGGAGGTAGAGAAAGTGGCAGTGATGCCTGGAAAGCTTATATGAGAAGACAAACAAACACTATTAATTGGGGTAGCAACTTGCCATTAGCACAAGGCATTAAATTTGATATTTAAATTATGGAAATTACATTCTACGGTCATGCTTGTTTTTTAGTTGAATTAAAAGGTAAAAAATTTTTATTTGACCCCTTTATTTCTGGTAATGAATTAGCAAAAGATATTGATATAAAATCAATTGAAGCCGATTATATTTTACAATCTCATGGTCATGTTGATCATATTTTAGACACTGTTTCAATTGCCAAAAAAACAAAAGCTAAAGTAATTGCAAATTGGGAAATTCATGAATGGCTAAATAAACAAGGTATTTCAAATACGCACCCAATGAATATTGGTGGCAAATGGAAATTTGGCGAAATTACTATAAAATGTGTGGTAGCACAACATAGTAGTAGTTTACCAGATGGAAGTTATGGAGGAAATTCAATGGGATTTTTAGTGATGTGTGATGAAGCTAATTTTTATTATGCAGGAGATACTGCATTAACTTATGATATGAAATTAATTCCATTTTGGTGCAATGTTGATGTAGCATTTTTGCCCATTGGAGATAATTTTACCATGAATGCTCAAGATGCCTTAACTGCAAGCAATTTTATAGAATGCAATAACATAGTAGCCATGCATTTTGACACTTTTGGTTTTATTAAAGTTAATCAAGAAGCTGTTAAAAAATTATTTAAAGCAAACAATAAAAAGATAAAGCTTCCTCAAATTGGAGAAAGCTTTACACTATAGTACATTATTGGTTTTTCTTCAGTTTATCTTTAAATACTTTTTTAAATTTTTCAACTTTTGGTGTTATTACAATTCTGCAATAACCATTTGTGCTACCATTATTATTATAATAATTCTGATGATAATTTTCTGCAGCATAAAAATTTGTAAATGGTTCAATAGCTGTAACAACTGGGTTTGGATAAATAGCAGCCTTACCTAATTCCCTTTTATATTGTTCTGCTTTTACTTTTTGTTCAGGTGTATGATAAAATATTGCACTTCTATATTGTGGACCAATATCTGCTCCTTGCTGATTTAAAGTTGTGGGATCATGAGTTTGCCAAAATACTTCCAACAATTCATCGAAGGAAATTTCAGTTGAATCATAAATAATTTCTAATGCTTCTGCATGTCCCGTTTGTTTTTCACAAACCTCTTCATAACTTGGCTTAATAACATATCCACCACTATAACCACTCGTTACTTTTATAACACCTTCTAAATTCTGAAAAATGGCTTCTGTACACCAAAAGCAACCATTAGCAAAAGTGGCTACAGATTCATTTTTGTTTAATTCTACCATTGTTTTTGGCAATTGCTCCATATTCTTTTGTTTTTGTGCACAAGAAAAAAAACTTAGCATGACGATGTTGGTGCAAATTAAAATCAGTTTCATTTTTTGTATAGTTAAATATCTTAAATAGTAAACCTAAACTTTTTCTTAAAATTCTTATTCACTTAAATAATAATGAATGGTAAGATGCAAATTTGTAATTCAGACAATTTTTACATGAAGCAATTATTATGCCTTTTTATTTTTATCTCCATTTCATTTACGAAAGTTTGGAGTCAGCAATTACCACAAAACTGGCATTTACTTGATTACAAAGAAGATTCATATTATGGCATTAGTTTAAAAAAAGCATACCAATTTCTTCAACAAAAAAAAATAATTGCAAAGCCTACTATTGTTGCTGTTCTTGATTCTGGTGTAGATACTTTACATGAAGATTTAAAAAATATTCTTTGGCGTAACCCAAAAGAAATACCCTACAATAATATTGATGATGATAAAAATGGATACATAGATGATGTTTTTGGATGGAATTTTTTAGGCAATTCAAAAGGAGAGAATGTATCGAAAGCCAGCAGTGAAAAAGCAAGAATCTATTATACCTTCAAAGAAAAATTCAAGCAAACTACAGTAGATACTTCAATATTTAACAGTGTCGAAAAAAAGCAATATGAACTTTGGAACAAAGCCGCAAAAGAATTAAAATATTCTGCAGATGATGAATTGGAATTGAACTTAATTCAATTAACGGTAAAAACAATTAAACGACTTGATGAAGTGTTGAAAAAAGAAATGAGTGTAAACACATACACCACTCATGAACTTGAAAAATATGAACCAACTACAGCATTAGGCAAACAAAGTAAATATGGGTATTTAACTAGCATGAGATTATTAGAGATTGATTTAGATGAAACGAATATCAATATAATTTCTCAGTTAGATGATTACATAGACATTAAAAAAAGTGAGTTGGAATCGAGAAGTGTAGAACCTGTTAACTACAGAAAAAACATTATAGCTGATGATGAAAACAATATCAATGATAAATTTTATGGCAATGGAGATGTTTTAGGACCAACACCAACACATGGAACACATGTAACAGGAATTATTGCTGCCGAAAGAAATAATAAATTAGGAATTGATGGCGTTGCTGATCAAGCAAAAATAATGATGGTAAGGATTGTACCAGAAGGAGATGAGTATGATAAAGATATTGCTTTAGGAATTTTTTATGCAGTAAATAATGGTGCCAAAGTAATTAATATGAGTTTTGGTAAGGGTTTTTCTCCACAAAAACATTGGGTGGATAGTGCTTTAATTTATGCAGAAAAAAAAGATGTTGTAGTAATTCATGCTGCAGGCAATGATGCTATGAATATTGATAGTATTGATTCCTATCCTACTCCTACACTTTTAAATAAAACTAAACTTTCAAATTTTATAACAGTTGGTGCAAGTTCAGATTTCAATATTTCTTCTTCAAGTCTTGTGGCAAACTTTAGTAATTATGGTATAAATACTGTAGATGTTTTTGCACCAGGTGTAAAAATTTATTCAACATTGCCTGGATTAAATCATTATGGAAATCAACAAGGCACTAGTATGGCAGCACCTATTGTTTCTGGCATTGCAGCATTGCTAAGAAGCTATTTTCCTAGTTTATCAGCTCAACAAATAAAAAATATTATTTTTAACTCCGTTACAAAACCAACTGAAATTTCTCTTGAACTTGAAAGTAACTCAATAAATAAAAAACCATCATTAATTAAAAATGCTTGTGCTTCTGGAGGTATTGTAAATACTGCAAAAGCAGTTGAGTTAGCCTATGAACTTGAACAAGACTTAAAAAAGAAAATAAAAAATAAATAAGTTACTTTTCAATTATAAGATTAATGCTTTAAATAGTTTTTCTTTGCAATAACACTATTTGAAAATGAAACAATTTGATGTACCTCATATTTATAAAAGCATACTGTTAAGTGATATTAAAGAAAGAAGAAAACAAGAGGACAAGCTTAAAAAAGATTTTACTCCTACC
>JANLVQ010000288.1:0-9379 GCA_031364085.1 Chitinophagaceae bacterium | reverse complement strand
GTCAATAATAACTTTTGCAGAGCTAACTTCACCATAAGGGGTAAAGAATTCTTTTAAGTCTTCATCCTGCACGTTGAAGCTTAAGTTTGAAACATAAATGTTCATTCTAAATTGATATTTTTTTGAAAAAATTTTGAGGCTCAGCAGAGGAGTAGAAAATCTAACTTTTTTCGAAGAAGGGCTTTATTACAAATTGCGTAGAACTCAAATTAACTTTGCAAATATATAGCTTTTAATTGATATTTAAGTTTTTTATTTTGTTCAAATGTTAAAAAAATGCTGTTTATACAAAACAAAGTGTAATTATCGTTTTAAATTGGTGTAGTGAGATAAATATTTAAATAATTATGGAGATGATTAATGCTTTAATAGAAGATTATATAAATCAATATAGTTCTGTTAATGATACAGATTTAAAAATTATACATCAAAAAACTTTAGACGAGCATCCTAAAAAGCATATGCAAAGTAGCTGGGTACAAGGTAAATTTCTTTCTTTTATTAGTGAGTTGAAAAACCCCAAATACATTTTAGAAATTGGAACTTTTACAGGATTCAGTGCACTTTGTCTTGCCAAAGGATTACAAGAAAATGGCGAATTACATACCATTGAATTAAGAGAAGAAGATGCAACAACTGCACAATTAAATTTTAGCACTTTGAAAAACAAAAATCAAATACTTTTGCATTTAGGAAATGCTTTAGAAATTATACCCACTTTGAAATATAAATGGGATATAGTTTTTATAGATGCAGATAAAACTAGTTACATTGATTATTATAACATGGTTCTACCTCAATTGAATAATCATGGGCTCATTATAGCAGATAATGTTCTTTTTCATGGAGAAGTAGTTAAAAAAGAGATTAAAGGTAAAAACGCAAAAGCGATACATGCTTTTAATAAGTATGTTGCAAATGATATAAGAACAGAGCAAATTATTCTTACAGTTAGAGATGGATTAATGTTGATTAAAACGAAATAGGTATGAAGATTTTGTGGAGCACACTTTTATTTTTTATAACTTTTTCTATTCATGCACAGCAAGAAAAGGCGAATGCATATATTGAAAAATATAAAGACATCGCAATTATTGAGATGTTGAGAACTGGTGTGCCTGCATCTATTACATTGGCTCAGGGCATTCTTGAGTCTAAATATGGAGAAAGTGAATTGTGTAAAAATTCGAATAATCATTTTGGTATTAAGTGTAAAATAGAATGGCAAGGTGAAAAAGTTTATGCCGATGATGATGAGTCGAATGAATGTTTTAGAAAATATTTAGATGCTGCTGAATCTTACAAAGACCATTCAAATTTTTTAAAAACTCGCTCACACTATTCATTTTTATTTAACCTCGAACCCACCGATTTTGAAAGTTGGGCTTATGGATTAAAAAAAGCTGGTTATGCTACAGAAAAAAATTATGCAGAGCGTTTAATTGGCATTATCAATAATTACAATTTAAATAGTTACACATTACTTGCATTGGACAAAAATTATATTCCAAAAAATAATGTTGCTTTTAACACAGTTAAAGAACCTATATTGAATACTAGAACAATAGAAACTACTGTTGTTGAAGATGAAAAAGATATTATTTTGAATAAGAATATAACTTATAAAAATAAAGAACAAATAATAAAAAATACAGGTTACCCAAAATCGGTTTTTGAAATTAATAGTTCTAAAGTAATTTATGCTCAAACAGGAACTTCTTTATTGGCTATTGCTCAGCAGCATAATGTTTCGTATAATAAATTAATAAACTTTAATGATTTAGATGTGATTGATATCTTAGAAAAAGATCAACTTATATTCTTAGAAAAAAAACAAAAAAAAGGAAGTAAAGATTTTTATGTTGTAAATGGAATAGAGTCTTTATATGATATTTCACAAAAAGAAGGCGTTATATTAGATGTTTTAGCTGAATACAATGGCTTAAAAAAGGATAATTATCCTTTGATTGGCGAAACCATTTATCTCAGAACAAAAGCATTAGTTACACCAAAATATAATGTTGCAAAATTTTTAACTACCAATACTAGTACAATTAATTAAAGCATGAGTGAATTAACCATTCTCGATAAAACCTTTGTTCCTTTTTTATCTCAACAAGATATTCAAAATAAGATTGTTGAATTAGGCCAAACGATTAATAAAGATTATCAAAATAAAAAACCATTATTTCTTGCCATACTGAATGGCTCATTTATGTTTGCTGCTGACTTGTTTAAAACAGTAACAGTTGAATCAGAAATTTGTTTTATTAAATTGGCTTCTTATAAGGGTACTCAGTCAACCGGTCATGTAATTACTTCAATAGGACTTGATTCAAATGTTACCAATAGAGATATTATTATTTTAGAAGATATTGTTGACACAGGAAAAACTTTATTTACTTTTTTGCCACAGCTAGTAAATCAACAACCTTCATCAATTAAAATTGCTACATTATTGCACAAACCAGAAGCAACAGTTTATGATGTTAAAGTAGATTATTGTTGCTTTAACATACCTAACAAATTTGTGGTAGGCTATGGTTTAGATTATGATGGCTATGGAAGAAATACTAAAGAAATTTATCGGTTGAAAGATTAATTTACTTTAAAAGTTACCCCTTCAATTGCTAAAGAAGTTTTTTCGAAAACTGTTTTGGCCTCTTCTAAAAAATCATCCAGTTTTTCGTATTTGCTACTGAAATGGCCAATCAATAAATGATTTACTTGAGCTAATTTTGCAATTGTTGCTGCTTGAGTTGATGTAGTATGAAACCTTTTTGCAGCTTTTTCTTCATCAAACATTAAATAGGTAGCTTCATGGTAAAGTAAATTAGCTTCTTTTATTTTACTCAATAAATCTTCATCATAAATAGTATCTGCACAATAAACATAACTTTTGTTTGGTGTATTGCTAATGGTTACTTCATGGTTTAATATTCTTTTTCCATTTTTATTTACATAATCATTTCCTTTTTGCAAAGCATCGTAATACGCTAAAGGAATTTCAAAGGCTACAACTTTTTCTTTATTAATTTTTCGGGGTAATTTTTTTTCTGAAATTTTAAATCCCCAACATTCAATTCTGTGTTTTGTTTTAAAAGTTTCAATTAAAAAATTATTGCCTTCAAACAACAAACCCTCAGCTTCAATTGCATGAAAATGTAAAGGGTAACACAAGGTTGTATTGGCAACTTCTAATTGAAGTTGAATGATTTTTTGTAATGGCTCTGGTGCAAAAAGATGAAGTTGTTTATCTCTGTTTAATAAACTCATGCTAGTTAAAAATCCAATCAACCCAAAATAATGATCACCATGTAAATGTGAAATAAGTATGTGATTTATTTTGCTTGTTTTAATTCTGTATTTAGCAATTTGCATTTGAGTGCCTTCGCCACAATCAATTAATATTAAGTGATCATTTAAAGTAACAATTTGTGCACTAGGATGCCTATCAAATGCAGGTATTGCAGAGTTGTTGCCTAAAATTGTTACGCCAAACATGGTTTAATTATAAGTGGTGAATGGTTAATTGTAAATATAAATAATAGTAAGTAACCTAATTGCAATTTACAATTCAATCTTTCTAAAAATGAATCCAATTCCATTTCAAACTTCCATTTGATAGTTCTACAGATGGTGCTGGAAATTTAAAACTGTTTAAAACAAAAAGTACAGTTTTTAAAAATTTACTCTTAGTTTTTATTTTGGTTAAATCAATGTCTGGTGCTACATACCATTGACGGTATCGTGGAAATTCATTTTCAGCAGTTGACCAAAAACCAGTAGCATCGATGTAATTATTATTTCTTGCACCAATTATATTCTCAGCACCATAACCCACTGCAATATTTAACCAGTTAGGCACATTCGATTTTTTTAAAAAAGATTTTATATTAAAACTTAACCAATAAGTTTGTGGATTATAATCTTTAAACAATCTATTGATTTTATCTTTTCCATGTAATGATTGAGCAAATCGTTCCAAATCTTTAGGTTCATATTTTTGATAGTGCGTTGAATATTTTACTTGAATTCTTTGTTCATCCCATAATAATTCTTGGCCTATTAATAAACTAGTACCAATAGTATTGGCTGCATAATCTCCCCAACTAAAACCCCATTTAGGGCTAAAACCATCCATAATTTCTATTATAGTCAAATATCCTAATCCAGTTAACCCACCCAACCAAATATATTTTTTCTTTGGCACACCTGCCCATTTCCACATTTGCATGCTCATTTTTCCACCTATATAAGCTCCAAACATGTGACTTACTTTATCCACTTGCAAATACTCTTCATTATCATCAAAAAACTGAAACTCACCCAATGGATAATCTTTATACCAAAAATAATAAAGAGATGCAAAATTTGCTGAATAGCCAGCAATTTGACCATAAGTTACCAGTCTTTCTTTTTTCTTAGAATAGTTGAAAAATGAATTGCCCTTTGGAATAGTTAATCTCAAATTTTCGGTTTGAATAATTTTTGGTGCTTCTGTTAAACTATCTTGCCCAGTAGATTGTGTAACTATAAATAGAGAAAAAATAATGAAATACTTAATCATGCTTCAAACATAATGCTTTAGATAATTTGTTTCTCACAACTCTTTTATTTTAATAAATATTTCATTAACCTTGCTTCAATTTAACGAAAATTAAAAAGTATGAATCAAGAAACATCACATAAAATACAAGTTTGGTTAAATGGTAACTATGATAATGCTACCAAAAACATCATTAATAAATTAAAAGAAGAAAACCCTGCTGACTTAGAAGATAGTTTTTATAAAAATCTAGAGTTTGGTACTGGTGGTTTACGTGGAATTATGGGTGTTGGTACTAACCGTATGAATAAATATACTGTTGGTATGGCAACACAAGGATTTGCAAATTATTTAAAAAAAGTATATGGTAACCAAGAAATAAAAATAGTTGTGGGGCACGATAGCAGAAATAACAGCAGATTTTTTGCAGAAACTACTGCCAATGTTTTTGCAGCAAATGGTATTAAAGTGTTTTTATTTCCTGCACTCAGGCCAACACCAGAACTCAGTTTTGCTATTCGAACATTAAATTGTAAAGCAGGTGTAGTATGTACTGCAAGTCATAATCCAAAAGAGTATAACGGTTATAAAGCTTATTGGGATGATGGCTCTCAATTAGTACCACCACACGATAAAAATGTAATTAATGAAGTAGAGGCAATTAGTAGTATTAATGATGTGAAATGGAATGGAGGAGAAGAAAATATTACTATACTTGGCGATGAAATGGATAATCAATACATCAACATGATTAAAGGGTTAAGTGTTTATCCAGAGATTATTGAAAAACAACACGATTTAAAAATTGTTTATACACCTATACATGGTACGGGTATAACTGTAGTGCCTCAAACACTTGCTGCATTTGGGTTTACTAATGTTACCATAGTTCAGGAACAAGCAACACCTGATGGGAATTTTCCAACAGTTGTTTATCCAAATCCAGAGGAGAGAGAAACTATGAGTATTGGTTTACAAAAAGCTAAAGATATAGATGCTGATATTTTACTTGGTACTGATCCTGATGCTGATAGAGTTGGAGTGGGTGTAAAAAATCATAAGGGAGAATGGATTTTAATGAATGGTAATCAAACCGCTGTTTTGGCTTTTGGTTACATGATTGAAGCCAGAAAAAATAAAGGTATAGCTCAACCAAATGATATGGTTATTAGCACTATTGTTACTACTAATATGATTAATGAAGTAGCTAAACAAAATGCTGTGGCTTGTTATAATGTACTTACAGGATTTAAATGGATTGCATCTTTATTAAAAGAAAAAGAAGGCAAAGAAAATTATATTATTGGAGGAGAAGAAAGTTTTGGATTGATGATTGGTAATAAAGTAAGAGATAAAGATGCTGTGAGTGCTGTTGCTATATTATGTGAGATGGCTGCAGTTGAAAAAAATAAAGGCAAATCGCTTTTTGATAAACTAATTGAAATGTATTTGCAATATGGATTTTATTTAGAATCATTAATTAGCATTACAAAAAAAGGTATGAATGGATCAAAAGAAATTGCTGCAATGATGGAAAGCTATAGAGCAAACCCTCCTGCAACAATAAACCATTGCAAAGTGGTTGAATTATTAGACTATGAATTGCAAATTGGCAAAAATTTAATAACTGGAGAAAGTTGGAGTATTAATTTACCCAAAAGCAATGTGCTTCAATTTATTTTAGATGATGGTAGCAAAATTTCTGCTCGACCAAGTGGAACAGAACCAAAAATTAAATTCTATTTTAGTGTACAAACCAAGTTGAACACAAAAGAAGAATTTGATGCAAAATATGCTGAGTTAGAAAATAAAATAAAAGCCATTCAAATAGATATGAAATTATAATTCCATAATTCAAATTTTAAATCCTTTGTAGTTTTTCTGCAAAGGATTTTTTGTTTCTGGAATGATTTAATCCATGCTTCAATATCTATATTTGTTGCCTATGGCAAAAGGTTCATCTGAAACTCCTTTAATGCAACAACACAAGGTTATTAAACAAAAATATCCTGATGCCATTTTATTGTTTCGTGTTGGAGATTTTTATGAAACCTTTGGTGAAGATGCTATTAAAGCTGCAAATGTTTTAGGCATTACATTAACCAAAAGAAATAATGGAATCGATAATAGTAATGAATTAGCTGGTTTCCCTCATCATGCACTCGATACTTATTTGCATAAATTAGTTAAAGCTGGTTTTCGTGTTGCAATTTGTGATCAACTAGAAGATCCTAAACAAGCCAAGGGCATTGTGAAACGTGGTGTTACAGAGTTGGTAACTCCTGGTGTTGCAACAAATGATAAATTACTTGAACATCATACCAATAATTTTTTAGCTGCCATTCATTTTTCTGAAAAACAATTAGGCATTTCTTTTTTAGATATCAGCACTGGAGAGTTTTTTATTGCTGAAGGCAATGAAGAGTATATTGATAAATTATTACAAAGTTTAAAACCTGCTGAAATCATTTTTACTCGAAAAAATTTAAAATATTTTAAAGAAAAGTTTGGCAATAAGTATTACACTTACACTCTTGAACCTTGGATTTTTGAAGAAGCATTTGCAACTGAGAGTTTATTAAAACATTTTAAAACACTTTCTCTTAAAGGCTTTGGGGTGGAACATTTGCATGATGGTATTGTTGCTGCTGGTGCAATTTTATATTATTTAAAAGAAACAGAACATCCCAATGTTCAGCATATTACATCTATTCAACGATTAGAAAAAGATGATTTTTTATGGATGGATCGTTTCACTTTAAGGAATTTAGAAATATTATCGAGTAGCTCAGGCGAAGGAAATAGCTTATTAAAGATTTTAGATAACACTGTAAACCCCATGGGTGCAAGATTGCTAAAGCGATGGACTGTATTGCCTTTAAAAGATATTGATAAAATTAATGAACGACTTAATGCTGTTGAATCTTTAATTAAAACTGTAGATGATAGAAATAAAATCAAAGCAGCAATTAAACAATGTGGCGATGTGGAGAGGTTAGTAAGTAAAATTCCAACAAAAAGAATTAATCCAAGAGAATTATTACAAATAGCAAAGGGTTTACAGCAAGTTCAATTAATTCAAACAGTAAGTAAGAATAGCTCCAATGCATATATACAAAAGCTTTCAGCAAAATTGGATGAATGTAAATTGATTCAAGAAAAAATTCTAAACACAATTGTTGAAAATCCACCAATAGCATTAAACAAAGGAGCTGTTATTGAAAATGGAATTGATGAAGCCTTAGATGAATTAAGAAATATAGCAAAAGGAGGAAAAGAATTTTTAAAAGACATTCAACAAAGGGAATCAGAAAAAACAGGAATAAGCTCCTTAAAAATTAGTTTCAATAATGTATTTGGATATTATTTAGAAGTAACCAACCTGCACAAAAACAAAGTTCCTGCTGAATGGATTCGTAAACAAACATTGGCTAATGCTGAACGTTATATTACACCTGAGTTAAAAGAATATGAAGAGAAAATAATTGGTGCTGAAGATAAAATTCAAGTGATTGAAAATAATATTTTCAATCAACTTATCGAAGAATTGCAAGTATATATTTTGCCTCTTCAAATTAATGCACAAGCAATTGCTATTTTAGATTGCTTAATTTGTTTTGCAGAAAATGCCATTCAAAATAATTATAAAAAACCTCAACTCCATGAAGGTTTTGAAATTGATTTAAAAGAAAGCAGACATCCAGTTATTGAAAAAAATCTTCCTCTTGGAGAATCTTATATTTCAAATGACATTTATCTCAACCCACAAGAACAACAAATTATTATTCTTACTGGTCCTAACATGAGTGGTAAAAGTGCTATACTTCGTCAAACAGCTCTTATTACACTCATGGCACATATGGGAAGTTTTGTTCCTGCAAGTGCTGCTAAAATTCCTTTAACTGATAAAATATTTACAAGGGTAGGAGCTAGTGATAATTTAAGTGGTGGTGAAAGTACTTTTATGGTAGAGATGAATGAAACGGCATCTATCATCAATAACCTTTCTCAAAGAAGTTTAATTTTATTAGATGAAATTGGAAGAGGCACCTCTACTTATGATGGTATTAGTATTGCATGGAGTATAGTTGAATATTTACAGCAATCTGTTCATCAACCCAAAACATTATTTGCTACCCATTATCATGAATTGAATTAATTAGAGCATCAATTACCACGAGTAAAAAACTTTCATGTTACCAATAAAGAAGTTGGAAATAAAATTATCTTCTTAAGAAAATTAGCAGCAGGAGGTAGTACTCATAGTTTTGGTATTCATGTAGCAAAAATGGCTGGAATGCCAGTAGAATTAATAGCTAGAGCAAATGAAGTTTTGTTGCAATTAGAAGAAAAATCAGAAGCTAGAGAAAATATTTCTGATAAAGTTAAAACATTGAACTCTCCTAAAATGCAACTTTCTATTTTCGATACCCATTCTCAAACTTTCGATGAAATTAGAAAAATGTTAAGTGCCATTGACATTAATCGACTTACTCCTGTAGAAGCTTTAATGAAGTTGAACGAAATTAAAAACATGATTAAATAAAAATTGCACCTACAATAGTAAGTGCAATTTAAAAATCATTCATCATTCATCATTCAATAATTTTAAATATCTATTGCTTCACCATAAGCAGCAGCAGTTGCTTCTTTAAATCCTTCACTCATGGTTGGGTGAGGATGAACAGCATTTAAAATTTCATGAGCAGTGGTTTCTAATTTTCTTGCAACAACTACTTCAGCAATTATTTCAGTAACATTAGTACCAATCATATGGCAACCTAAAAGTTCTCCATATTTTGCATCGTAAACCACTTTTACAAAACCATC
>JANLVQ010000245.1:0-11281 GCA_031364085.1 Chitinophagaceae bacterium | reverse complement strand
AACACTTATATTGTATTGTGTAATTGCCATTAATAGTAATAATATTAATAGGCTATTGTTGAATTTATAAAAAACTACTAGAATCGCTATCAAAATTATTAGAATAAAAAAAATAAAATTTTGAATATGAAAAACAATCTTCAACTCTTTAGAAGAGGTTATTTGCAATAAATATTGAGCAATTATGATAGATAATAATGGAAAGATGACTACAATATAATGTGGTAATTGAAATTGTGAAATTGAAAACAATATAAAGCTGATGATAGCAGCTGAATAAATGATGATTGAACTTGAATTTTGTGGTTTAGAATAACTCTTAAGTTGCTTAAAAACCTGAATAAATAAATAAACAGACCAAGGTAAGAATGCCCATAGCGTTGTATGAATAAAAAACAACATATCGCCATCTCCTTTAATAGGCCCAGTATTAAAAAAACGCCCAAACTGACTATCCCAAAAAAAGAATTTTATGCCTGATACATTTGCTTTTCCAAAAACAATTTTTTCAGGATGCAAATCAAATTGCTGATATAATGCATAGAGTTCTGGAATAATAAAAATGAAGCTTAATAGTAAAAACAAATACCATTTTAATTGTACAAATTGTTTCCACTGTTTTGATAGTATCCAATAAACCACAAATCCAGAACCAATAATAATCAAAATAAAAATGCCTTTTGTCATCATTGCTAATGCTGTAAAAAAAGCAGCCAATACAATATGCTTCAGCCATTTTTGTTCATGGGCTAAATAAAAATGGTACAAAGCTGCTATAACAAATGCTGTTAAATAGCCTTCTGCCCTAACATCAAAATTGCTTAACACAACATGCAAACTTGTAGTATAAACTATTGTTGCAATTTGTGCCACCTCTTTAGTAAATAGTTTTTTTGAAAATTGATAAGTATAATAAACTCCAACTAAAAAACATAAAAAAGAAGGCAGCTTATAAGCAAAAGCATTAATACCAAAAACCTTAAAACTGATTGCAGAAAACCAAAATGGCAAATGAGGTTTATCTAACCAATCGCCACCATATGCAAATAAATTTATCCAATCGTTTTGAGTAATAATATGTTTAGCAATACTGGCATATAAAGCACCATCTGGCTCTAAAATATCGATAAATAAACCAGTTGCATTAGCTAAAAGCACTAAAGCCAACAAAAATTTAAAGTTCGAAAAAATTGATTTACCAAAGGCAAATTGCATACAGCAAATATAATCTTGCTTACAGAAAAAGTGTTTACAATAAGTTATTTAAGGATATAATTTTCGATTTTATAATTCGCTTGTTTGTTTTTTTGATTTTAAAGATAAAATTGCCTTGTTTCCGTTACTTTTGCAGCCAATTATACCGAAAAAATAATTTATGGCAGGTCAGTTAAAAGAAGTAAGAAATAGAATTAAAAGCGTACAAAGTACCCAGCAAATTACTAAAGCCATGAAAATGGTGAGTGCTGCCAAACTTCGTAGGGCACAAGATTCCATTATTCAAATGCGTCCTTATGCTCAAAAATTACAGCAAATGTTAAGCAACATTATTAGTAATGTTGAAGGAGGTGCTTCGATAAAACTTGCAGAAAATAGAGATATTCAACATGTTCTGTTTATTGTAATAACTAGCGATAGAGGTTTATGTGGTGCTTACAACAGTAATGTTGTAAAACTTACAAAAGCTACAATTGAAGAAAAATATTCAACTCAATTTAAAAAAGGCAATGTAGCCATTTGGAATATTGGAAAAAAGGGTTGGGAATCTTTAACCAAATCTGGTTTTAAAACAAACGATTCTCATAAAGACATTTTTTTACACTTAACATTCGAAAACGTTCAGAAAGCTGCACAGGCTGCAATTATAGCTTTTGAAAATAAAGAGTTTGATGCTATTGAAATAGTGTACAGTAATTTTAAAAATGCAGCTACACAAGCATTTGTAGCTGAACCATTTTTACCTATTCCTAAAATTGTTGCAAAACCAGGTGCAAAAAAATCTGACTTTATTTTTGAGCCAAACCAAAACGATTTGATTGCTGAGTTAATGCCAAAAATATTAAATACACAATTATATAAAGCTGTTTTAGATGCTAATGCTAGTGAACATGGTGCTCGTATGACTGCTATGGATAAAGCAAGTGAAAATGCTAATGATCTTTTAAAATCGTTAAAAATTTCTTATAACAGAGCAAGACAAGCAGCTATTACAACTGAGCTTACTGAAATTGTAAGTGGTGCTGCTGCATTAAATGGTTAGTTCTAGAATTAAAAACAACCCATGAAACTTTCTAATATCATTCCTCATATTGAAGCCCTCATTTTTGCAAGTGATAAACCTTTAACAGTATTAGATATTGTTGAGTTAATCAATAATGCATTTGGGTTTATTGATGAAAGAGTTACTGTTGATGAGATAGAAAGCTGTATAGAAGGTATTAAAGAAAAATATGCTAGCGAGTTTTACCCTTTTGAAGTAAAAGAAACTGGTGGTGGATTGCAGTTTCTTTCTAAAACACAATTTCATTCAACAATTGGTCAATTAAATGGAGATAAATTTTTAAAAAAATTATCTAATGCTGCTTTAGAAACCTTAGCCATTGTAGCTTACAAGCAACCCATTACTAAAAGTGAGATTGAAAAAATAAGAGGTGTAAATAGCGATTACAGTATTCAAAAACTTTTAGAAAAAGAATTATTGATTATTAGTGGAAGAGATGAAAAGTCTCCTGGTCAGCCTTTAATTTATGCTACTTCAAAAACCTTTATGGATTATTTTGGTATTAATTCTACTGATGATTTACCAAAAATTAGAGAAGTTTTAGCAGAGCAAACTATTGAAGCTACTGTCATCAACCCAAGTGATTTTAAATCTACTTTTCATAATTACGAAGCACAAGCCCCATCAAATATTGCAATAACAGAGGATGGTGATTTGATTGAGAAAGATGAAGGGGATAGCGATAATTAGTATTTACATCATCGCTAAAATTTCTTCAACAAAAGTTCTATCATTACTTAAGCGTGGTACTTTATGTTGCCCACCCAACTTGCCTTTTTTCGATAGCCATTTTGTAAACACATCTTTAGGTAATTGTTTAACTAAAGGCATTTGAAGTGCAATGTCTTTATATCTTTTGGCTTCATAATCACTATTCAAAGTTTTTAAAGCACAATCTAACTCGTAGGCAAATTCTTTGATGCACTTTGGTGAGGTTTCAAATTCTATCAACCACTCATGTGAACCACTTTGAGTTTCATTAAAATAAATTGGTGCTGCAGTATAATCGTTTACAATACTGTTTGTTTTTTTTGCAG
Source organism: Chitinophagaceae bacterium (assembly GCA_031364085.1). GTDB lineage: Bacteria > Bacteroidota > Bacteroidia > Chitinophagales > Chitinophagaceae > CAIVPM01. The sequence goes on along the minus strand of JANLVQ010000245.1, from coordinate 7,966 downwards.
CAATAGCAATGGCTTTATCAGTATTATCAATAATCAACTCTTCGCCAAAAGCATTGATAAAGTGTTTTAATCTGCCACTAACTTTTATTTTATAAGGTTCAATTCGTGTAAACTGAACAGTATCGCCAGGCATATAACGCCATAAGCCAGCATTGGTAGATATTACAATAGCATAATTTTTTCCTAGCTCAACTTTATTCAATCCAATAGTTTTAGGATCTATTTTCCCATATTCTTCCACAGGCATAAACTCGTAAAAAATTCCATGGTTGAGTAATAATAACATGCCTTCTTCATGTAAAGAATCTTGAACAGCAAAAAATCCTTCACTAGCATTATAAATTTCAACATAATTTATTGGCTTACCAATAATTTTTTTAAACTGTTCTTTGTAAGGTACAAAAGAAACGCCCCCATGTATATACAATTCTAAGTTTGGCCAAACTTCTGCAATAGTTTCTTTACCTGTAATTTCTAATATTCGTTTTAATAAAACTAAAGTCCAAGTAGGAACGCCAGATAGAGAAGTTACATTTTCTTTAATGGTACTTTGGGCTAATTTTTCTATTTTACTTTCCCATTTATCCATTAAAGCAATACTCAATTCTGGTGTTCGAATCCATTGACCCCAATAAGGTGAGTTTTGTAATAATATTGCACTTAAATCTCCATACTGAATATCATCATTTACAAAACTTATTTGATGACTTCCGCCTATAACCAATCCTTTACCTATTAATAAATTGCTGTTGGGGTTTAAAGAATAATATAAACTAATAACATCTTTAGCACCTTGAAAATGACAATCTTCTAAGCTTTCTTTAGTAATTGGAATGAATTTGCTTTTTGCATTTGTGGTGCCACTGCTTTTAGCAAACCAATTTACTGGTGTATTCCAAAGCAGATTTTCTTCGCCATTCATTAAACGTTCTACATAAGGTTGAAGATCTTCATATTCTTGAATTGGAATTGTATTTTTAAAATCTCGAATAGAAAAAAGTTTGGTGAGCCCAAATTTTCTGCCTATCTCTGTGTATTGAGCATGTGTAACCAAATCTTGTAAAACCTCTCTTTGTGTATCTATTGGATTAGATAACCAAGTTTCTGTTCGCCACTGACGAAATCGAACTAAACGTGATATTGCAGGGCTAAGAAGTTTCAAGTGTGTTGGTTATTAACTTTTGAAAATTACAATATTTTTTGCATTAATTTATTTTACAAAAAAAATAATTAACTAAAACACACCTTAAATGGAACCTAATTTTATACATTATCTTAAACAAATAATAAAAACTTTAGTTGTTTTTTTAGTTTGGATGACTATTAATATTAAACTAGGAATATTGGATAATTATGCATTTTATAAAGATAAAATTCAATTGGGCAATATTCTTTTTTATGCTTGGTTATTGATTAGTTTAATTGTTGTTGTAATTTATTTGATTAAACTTTGGAGCGAATCTTACAAACAAAATAAACAAGAATTAGATTAATATTTATTGGGGCATTTATACGATTCAATATTGAAAGAAATTCCTACTTGAAAAGTTGCAAAGGCATCTGTACCTAGTGAATTGCCTCTTTGCCTTCCTTTTTGTCCAATGGTATATCCAACATCATAACTTCTATCGTTTAACAAAGCACCTGCACTACCAGTAGCAAATGCATCTGGAGTATAAGTTGTACTTACATCATCTAAATAATCTGTATTAGTAAAACGATACCTTAATTCGCTAAAAATATTAAATGATGGAGTAATGGCATACTTAAATCCAAAAGTTAATGGAATGCAAAAAGCATAACTATCATAAGGTGTTCTGTTAGGATAAAGAGGACTACCTTGCCCTTCGGTGCCTATGGGTTGTAATTGATATTTTACACCTTGCAAATATGCATAAGGGTCAAACGAAAAAATACCAATACCTAAACCAACATAAGGTGTATAATTATACCCTTCAAAACCTGGTTGAAACTTAAAAAAGTTAAACGTACCATTTACTGAAAACTCGTACACGTCTGTATTAAAACTTAAGTTACGATATTTTTGAAAAATGTTATCACTGTATTTATCTGCATAAGCTAAAAAGGCATAGTTAGCAGTTATTTTAAGCCCTATATAATTATTAAATTGTTTGGTATAGTGTAGAGCTGCAGAAAATTTAGGTCTGCTAATATTGATATCAGGATTTAAATCTCCAAAATAATGAGATACTCCTGCAGAAATGCCAATTTCGCCGGCATGTTTATATGCTTCAAAAAATTGAGCATTTAAATTTTGTTTACATGCAATAATTATAAAAAATATAAGCAATTTTTTTTTCATACCAATTCCAACAAGATTATTTATAATCTATAAACGATTTTATTTTAATAAAAATATTTAACAATGTAGAATTATTGACAGAGTGTATTTATATAAAGTTGATAAAAAGTTAGTAAATGAAAAGTTAATTTCTTTTGTCCATGCCCCAAGTAAGTTTATTTCTAAGTGTAGATAGAAAACTGTTTTCATTTAATCGAACCAAACTAACTGTAAAATTTTCTTTTTTAACTGCAATTTGAATGTTTTTATCTACCCACTCTCTACGAGCATCCATTACACAAATGTATTGCTCTGCTCTTCCTTCAACTTCAAAAGAAATAATATTTGTGTCTGAAACTACTATTGGCCTAACATTTAAGTTATGTGGGGCTACTGGGGTTATTACAAAGCTTGATGATTCTGGAAAAACAATAGGACCACTACAACTTAAATTATAACCTGTAGAACCTGTAGGTGTAGAAACGATTAATCCATCTGCCCAATAAGTATTTAAAAACTCTCCATTAATAAATGTGTGAATTTTTATCATTGAAGATGAATCTGTTTTATGCAAAGCAAATTCGTTTAAAGCAAATGGGGTTTCTCCAAATAAAGGCAAAGTAGAATCGCTATGTATTAAACTTCTTTTATCAACTACATAAGTTCTATTTACTAATGATTCAACTGCACTTACAATTTCATCTTTACCTACACTTGCCAAAAATCCTAACCTACCAGAATTGATGCCAAGAATTGGTATATTACTATCTCGAACTAAAGTAACAGCATCTAGAATTGTTCCATCGCCTCCAACACTAATTAAACAGTCTACTTTACTACTAACTAAATCTGAATAAGTACTAAAACCAATTAATTCATCATTCAAAAAACAAGTCATCAATGAATCAAATAAATAAGTTGTTACACTTGATTTTTTTAATTCGTTAAGCAAATACTGAATAGTACTAATCTGCTCTTCATCTAACCCACGACTATAAATTGCTACAACCATTTTTTAATATTGAATTACAAAGTTAAGGTTTGCAATTTGAATGAGTTTTTTACCATTTACATTCTACTTTAACTGGAATGTTTTTTAATGTAAAAGGAATGCTTATTACATTTTGATCTGATGACCAATTTAGTTTTACTTGTACATTATTAACTAAAACTTTTTTTGGTGCAGATGAAATTGTAGGAATATTTAGAATAATATTTCGAGTAGCTGGTTTGCCTTTATACATTCCATTATTGTTCTTAATATTTATGGTTAAAGTTTTTTTATTTAGTCCGGTAGAAGAAAAATTTATTAATTCAAATTGTTTTTCAGCTATAGCATTTTTATTTTCTCCATCATCATCATACATTTCATAACTTGATGTTGAGAATGATGGAATATAAATTACATTTAAATTGCTTCTATTCATTTCAACAGTATTTTCTCCTGTGCAATTATATTGTGGGATAAAACTTCCCTCTTTATAAAAAATTGCTGTTTTATAATCACTCACATCAACATCATAAAACTTATTACCAGAAAGGATTTTATTAGATTCTGTTGCGTACCAATTTCCATTAGGTAAATACACTTTTTTATTGGTTTGACCTCTTTCAATTACTGGTGCTATTAATATATTATCTCCAAAAAAATATTCATTTTCTACTTTGTATGAATTGGTATCTTTTGAATAATTATAAAATAGTGGCTTTACAATTGGCTCTGCATATTTTGTTTGTCTATATGCTAAAGTGTAGTTATATGGTAATAATTTGTAACGATCAATTATTGCTTTTTTTGCGATTGATTTATAAGGCTCATCGAATAAAGCTGCTTCACTTGGAAAACTTGGAGCTTGTTTATCGTGGTCGTATAAAGCAGTTCCATGTGGTCTTAAAATTGGAGTAAAAGCTGCAAACTGCATCCAACGTGCATAAAGCTCATCATCATATTCACCTAAAGCAAAACCTCCAGCATCTGCATGTATATAAGGAACGCCACTTAAACTCATTCCTAGCATGACAGGCAATTGTGCTTGAAAACCACTCCAAGTTCTACCCACATCACCACTCCAAGGAAAAATACTATAACGTTGACTTCCAGCAAAACCACTTCTATTTAAATGAAACAATCTTTGTTTAGGATAATCTTTTGCATAGTTTTCAAACAACATTTTGTTCCAATAATGGCCATAAATATTATGTACTTCTTCTGCTTTTACTGGTCTTTCTATGCCTAAATCGGTAAGGTTATGAAATAAATCTGTTGGATGATTTTCTGGTTCCCCTAAATCTGTCCACCAAGCAGTAACACCATTGTTAATTTGTTTTTTATAATGATAATCCCAGATCCAATCGCCAGCCTTCTTTTTAAAAATATCTATCAGCCCTCCTTTACCAAAATAAAAATCTTTTAGCATGTAAGGATTTTTCCAAACATCTGTAGCCAAATAATCTAATGAGGGAATAAAGCCATTGGTGTATTGTAAAACATAAGGCTCAGTAATTAAAGTGGTATTGATATTTTGCTTTTTGAAATCTTTAATCATACCCACTGGATTGGGCCATTTTTCTTTATTAACCCAATCTAAATTTCCTATGTAGCCTTTAATACTATCTCCAAACCAAAACAAGTCAAAGATGATCGCATCAACAGGAATTTTTTCATCTTTCATTTTTTTTGCAATACTTGTTGCTTGCTCTTGGCTTGTATAACCAAATCTGCTCATTAAATTTCCTAAAGCCCAACGTGGTGGCAAAGGTTGAGTGCCTGTGAGTTTATGATAAGACGATAAAATTTCTTGATAGGTATTGCCTGTAATGACGTACACATTTATTTCTCCACTATAAAAGAGTGCTTGAAAAAAATTACGATCATTTTTTGCAATATCTACATAACCTTTAGAACCATTATCGAAAAACAAACCATAGCCTTTGTTGCTTATAAAAAATGGAACTGAATAATTTAAGTTTTCTGCACCAACTCCATAAGCATAATTGGGTCTATTATATAAATCAAATTTTTGTCCCCGCCTGTTCATAGCTGTTGCTCTTTCACCTCCACCAAAAATCATTTCATCGTTTTGTAATTCAAATCGAAACCCAATATAACCTGCATCATCAAACTCGGGAAATAAAGTAAGCTTTTCTTTATTGAGTTGAATTGAAGCATCAGGATTTATTTTATAAGATGGGATAATATTATTTACTGGTTTTGCAATAACGGCATTGGTTACATTAAAATCATTTACATATTCAAAAGGGTGATAGATAACTTTATTTACATTATTGGCATAAGGCACAACTTGCCAATTTGCATTACGTTGTGCAATTACTGAAATTGAAAACAGGGTAATACTAAGCACAAAAAGTGTTGATTTAATCATATGCTTCATCATAAATAAGAATTAACTTTTTAGAATAAATAAAGTTATAAAAATAAATAGTAAAATAATTGTTGCTAAAAGCTTTTAACGTATTCTATTTTTTTGTTTTTCGAGAGAATAACATTTCGGCAATAAAAATCATTACCAAACTTGTAAGTGTTGTTGCAATAACTTTTAATAGAAAATAACCGAAAGTGCCAAATTGCATCCATTCAATAAATATTAAATAGGTGTGATGTAAAAAAGTTAATATAACAATATAAAAACTATAAGGGCCCCAACCCATACTTCGAACAGAAGGTTCACTAAAGCTTTGTTCTGTTGAATCTTTTGCAATAAATAAATTCAATAAAAAAGGACGTAAATAAGCAATTAAAGTACAAGGAGCTGCATGTAAGCCTGGTGTATGCAAAAAATAATCGAGCAGCATACCAAAAGAAAATCCAACGATTAATAAATGCCAACGATTAATAGAAAAAGGTAACCACAACAGAAATAAAAAATATAAATAAGGTGTAATGTATTGATGCAATAAAGGAACATTACTTAACACATAAACTTGTATAAACAAGAATAAAATTAAACGGATAATATGTTTTAAAATATTACTCATTGCCTAAATTATAATGTTGTTTACGTGTAAGTGAATCTAGTAGATGTTGCTCTTTGAAATAATGATTCAAAATAATGTTTACATGTTGTATAGTTCTAAAATTTGTTGAAGTTTTTATTCTTAATGAATAGGTATTTTCTTCATCATCTTTTTCAATTTTATCAACAGTGCCTATCATTAATAATGATGGAAAAGATGGAGAATATCTACTCGTAACTATGGTATCTCCTTTTTTAACATCAACAGCTTTGCTAATTTTTCTCATTACTAAATAATCTGGATTGTTGCCATCCCATTCCACATTTTCTGCATATTGCTCTTTGCCTTTTTTAAACATTGCAGAAACTTTTGAATTTCTATTCAGCAAACTCATCACAACAGAATAATTATCACTCACACTAACCACTTTCCCAATAATTCCATTGGGTCCTACAACACCCATTTCTGGTTTAACACCTTGCTTTGAACCACGTTCTAATGTAATAAAATTAGATTCTAACGAAACAGTGTTACCAACAACAACTGCTGGAAGAAAAGTATATTTTCTAAATCTATTTAGTGTGTCTTTGATTAAGGTATCAACTCTTGTAATGATAGTACTATCTGATGCAACAATATTAGCTTGCAATAAATTTCTGAGTCGAGTATTTTCTAAAGCTAAATCTTGATTAACTTTTGACAGATAAAAATATTTTGTAATTCCATTGTAACGAGAGTTTATAACACCTGTTACTTCATTGGCTTTAGTAGAAAAAAATGCTTCGTGGGTTTTACTAAATTTGGCGATGGAAACGATACAAATAATCTGTAATATTAAAAACGAAATAAGATTAAAGTATTGTCGTATGAAAAGAAAAATATTTCGCAACTTTTTTGGTCTTTAGTTATTGGCCTTTGCCTTGTAGTTTTTGGTATACTTAATTTTACTAATGACCAATTACTACAACCCAAAGACTTATTTCATTATAAAAGGATAGTACTGATAATTTTTAAGTGCTAATCCTGTTCCTCTTACAACACTTTTCAATGGATCATCAGCAACATGTACAGGCAATTTAATTTTTGCACTAATTCTTTTATCTAATCCTCTAAGCAAAGCACCACCACCTGTTAAATACAAGCCTCTTCTATAAATATCTGCTGCTAATTCTGGTGGTGTAGTTTCTAATGCCTTTAAAATAGCTTCTTCAATTTTAAAAACACTTTTATCTATGGCTTCAGCAATTTCTTGATAGCTTACCATTATTTGTTTTGGAATACCAGTAACTAAATCTCTACCATTTACAGCCATATCTTCTGGAGGATTTTCTAAATCTTTGGTTGCTGCCCCAACATTTATTTTAATTTGTTCTGCAGTTCTTTCTCCAATTAATAAACTATGGTATCTGCGAAGAGCCTCCATAATATCTTGAGTAAATTCATCTCCTGCAATACGAATACTTTGATCGCAAACTATTCCCGCAAGAGCAATTACAGTAATACCAGTGGTACCACCTCCAATATCAATAATCATATTTCCAACTGGCTCTTCCACATCAATACCAATACCTAGGGCCGCAGCCATTGGTTCGTGCAAAAGGTAAACTTCTTTAGCACCTGCCTGTTCAGCACTATCTCTTACTGCACGTTTTTCTACTTCGGTTATACTGCTTGGTATGCAAATCATCA